>JBBSXY010000001.1:0-2055 GCA_038045525.1 Nanobdellota archaeon
AAGTATGGCTTTCTCTTATGGAAAAATCAAGAAAAAATCTTGAATTTGTTCAGCCTATTGTAACAAAAATATTGGGTGTGCTTCAAGAGCCTAATGCTTGGTTTTATTTGCTTTCTGACATGAAGAGAACATGGGATAAAAGGACAGACGCCATGAAAAACTATGTTAATTCTTCTCATGATTTTGAAAGACAAGCTACTGAAGCAGAAGTACTTGGTGGATTATTAGGTTCTTATTTTTATAATGGGGGGCTTTTGTTTGGGCAGGTAAGGAGAGCTGCTTTAGAATCGGGCATGAATTCAGAAGAAATTAAAATATTAGAAGACAAAACAAGAGAGTGCAGCCAATTCATTAGCTCCGAAACAGACTGGAAAGTTCTGTCAATTAAGAAACTGGTTCAATTACAGCTAGGCATTCTCTTTGAAACAGTTAATGCTATATCTAGAAATCAAATTGAGAAATAGCCCTGCCAGGATTCGAACCTGGGTCACAAGGTTCAGAACCTCGTATACTTGACCGCTATACTACAGGGCTTTTATACAAATTAGACAGATTCAGCAAGTTTAAAAGATTTTACAACCAGTATTTTGACGCATACCGCCATAATGCTTAACTCGTTAAATTTATATTCATATTCTTCCATTATTATAGCAAGATGATATGGAAAACGCATCTGGCAATAGGACTTGCCGTTGCACTTTATTTTTTAAGTCATGTAAATAAGCCCATGATATTTTTTCCAGTCGTTCTGGCCTCCAGTTTTTTTCCCGATATAGATTCAAAGTTTTCTTATATAGGAAAAAAGGCATTATCCAGGCCAGTTCAGTGGACTGTTTCTCATAGAGGAATAGTCCACAGCTATACCTTATGCATTGCCCTTTCACTTCTCATAGCTTTTTTTTATCCTGTTTTTGCCCTCCCGTTTTTTTTGGGATATAGCTCCCATCTTTTTGCAGACAGTTTTACTGTTCAAGGAATAAAACCTTTTTGGCCCCTCAAGGCTGTTTCCAAAGGGTCTGTAACCACAGGAGGAAAGATAGAAAGGGTTATTTTTTATACTTTTGTCCTGATAGATGCGGTCTTTCTCGGAACATTGCTTTACAATTTGTTCTAGATTTCAGATTAGAAAAATTTTTATATATTGGAATCTTCGAGATTGAATGAATATGCTGTTAATCATTGTAATAGCTGCCCTGCTGCTTATTTATCTTGGACTTAAATGGAATAACATAAGAACGAAAATTGCCTTCTTTTTTATACTCTTTGGATTCCTGTTCTTGTTATTAATCTTTTTTGTGATTAGCGGACGCCTGGATTTTTCAGCAATAGGGCAGACCTCTTCATCCGTAAAAGGCTATTTTCTGACTGTTAAAGGGTTTGCCGTAAATGTTTTTGAAGCCACAGGAAGGGTAATAGGCCGCCTGAATGCGGGGAGCTTAACCGGTTGAAAAAATGAAAATCCAAATGATTATAATAAAATTCCTGATTCTTGGAGCATTATTCATAATAAGCAACCAGAATCTTCACCTTGGAATTTTGCAGGAAAGGGAAATTTTTTTTGATACCTATCTAGGATGGGTTACAAATATAGCAAGCCAAATCCTAGATGTCACAGGATACGTGATAAAATTCCAGTGGCTTCCCAAGTAATATTTATAAACCAAAATAACCATCATAGGTTATGGCTGGAAAAACAAGAGCGGTGACGGGAAGAGCCCAAAAAACCTCTGCCTTAAAAAATAAAATAAGTATTTCATGGAGAAGCTTTATAGTCTTTTTAGTCCTGTTTCTGGTTTCATTCTTGTTATATCTTCTTTCGTCCACTCCTCTTTTTGAGAATCTTTTTCAGTTACTATCTATTATTTTCGGGTTTTTATCCCTGGCACTCCTTATAGTGGTGCTGGTTTTCTTAATCCTCAAATCAGGAAGAAGATAATTTTAACCCTCTTTATCTAAAACCTTAAATTTTTATACTATATTTTTGCTCTATTCATATAAAAGCCTCGGTAGCTCAGCTGGTAAGAGTGCGTCCTTGGTAAGGACGAGGTCCCGAGT
>JBBSXY010000002.1:0-1036 GCA_038045525.1 Nanobdellota archaeon
AAATGGAAAAATACCCCGTTTAAGAATTGGATACAATCTTAATTATATTTTGGCTCTGGCTCATGAGGCAAAAGATAAAGGAATGAGAATGGCGGAAAATATGAATAAAAGTGATAGGAGAAAAGAATTGGTAAAATTAAAAAGAAATATTATTGAATCGTTTTTTAGCCAGATTGACCAGTTGCGAAGCGACTATGAGTTTATAAAGGCAATTAAGCCTTTGGAAGAAATTTTTGAAGAAGAAATGGAAGTAGTATAAAATTTTATAATAGAAAATCCACCTTTCCCAAAGGTGGATTTTTGTTTGATGGAGAGTGCGGATTAACCGCTACTCCTTGCTCTTTCTGCAAAGTTCGTCAAGAAACGTCTCCTTTCGTGCCCGGCTGAATTTGCCGGAAGGCAGTACAAAGTAAACAAACGAACTGTCCTCTGTCACGGCGCAGGTAATCCGCCGGCCTTGGCTTGTAAAAAAGATTTGGCTAGGCAAGTTGCCTTTTTCAACCATTGAAACACCTCGTGGCATTCCTTTGCCTGCCTGCTCCGACTGGAGCGCCCTGATAATTGAGCAGAGCAGTTCGTCAGACACAGGACTATCTGGAGGAATTTTCCTCACCATTCGGACCGTCACGCACTGGTTCCTTTGCTGAAAGAGGGAACATGAAGCTGTCAAAGACTCTATTTTTAGTATATATCATAAAAGTCTATATGTCAATACCGCCTATTGACAAGGGTTTTAATGTATGCTAAACTTAAATATAGGTGAATTTAGTACCTTTAGAAATTAAATATTTGTAATAGGTTGTATCTTTTAGCGCATATTTATCGTATGCCTTAAGAGATACAACCTAAAAATCTACTTGTCGGATTGTCTGGTAGGAAGGTTGTATAAATCCAGAAAGGAGTTCGGTCATAATTAGTTTGAAAAGTCTGAACAAGGCGGACGTGTTGGCGGCGCTTTACAACGCGAGCAAGCCGCAGGGCATGGGCTTCATGCACTACGACCCGAAGCCGATGACGAGGCAGGAAGCGGAGGCTC
>JBBSXY010000003.1:0-4381 GCA_038045525.1 Nanobdellota archaeon
TCACCTGACAGGCTTCATGTCTTTCCATGCGAGTTCGAAAAATTGCTCGAGGGCCTGGGCAAAGAACTCTGTGTTTATCCAAACACCAACATCATAATTCGGGTGGAATTTTTCATCATCTAGGAGCATGAACATCAGCTGATTTCCGTCCACAATTGTTATCCTTGCCTTAAACTTTTCAAGGTTCCTGACCTCTGCAACTTTCCTGATTTCCTTTGCAATCTTTATGTTATTTTTTGTTATCGGCGCCGCAACCCTTACCTTAACACCTCTTTTTTTGCATTTTTCAAGGCTAGGCATCAAAGCCTCGAATTTCCTGTTTAAACCTTCCTCAGTTGTCGCTATGGTAACTGTCTTTTCCGCATCCCTTAGCATCATATCCAGATGATTGTAAATATTCTGTCTGCCTTTGATGCTCCCTGACAAATCAGAAGGCTCAACAAATTTAACTCCTTTCGTGAAAAGAGCAGTCAGTTCATCGAGCACCTCATCACCCCTAAGAGATTCAAGCCTCTTTGATTTTTCTTTTGCGTCCACCATCATATTTTTCTTAACGCGCTCAACAACTTCCGTAGGCTTTAAAGCTATGAACTTTATCGGCTTTCCTAGCTTCATTATTATAAATCCTTTTTTTTCGAGGCTCTCGAGAATATCATAAGTCCTTGATCTCGGCACATCAGAAATACTACTCAGTTCTCCGGCAGTCGAAGTTCCCCTGGAAAGAAGAGCGGCCCAAACTTTTACCTCGTATAAGTTCAGGTCAAAAATCTTTCTTAACCTGCTCAGAAATTCATCTTTTACTATCATTTTATCACCTTTTAATAATAGACTGATTTTTAAATATTGTTATGATAAAAGAGTAACCCTTATGAAATCACCCATTAGTAACGATTAATGCAGGAAATCACCCCTCAGGTAATTATCACTGCTATCTCGCCTCTTTTATCTTTTATTGAAAAGTTAGTTTTGTTTTTAAATCTTTCTTTAGTATTCATTTTACCGTGGGCAAAAATCCCAATCTTTTTTGAATTTGTCCTCTCTTTTATGAAATTCTTCCGGGATTCTAGAATATCCTTAAAATTCTCGTCTGTAATTATAAACAGCTCTATCAGGTCCTTTTTCTGCAATCCAAGTTTTTTCCTGAAATCCTGGATATGCCTGGAAATCTCGCGGGCATAGCCTTCTGCCTCAAGTTCAGGAGTGGTCTCTGTGTCAATTTCTATGTCCAGCTCTGTTCCTTTTGAGGCAGGAGACTCAAATTTTACAACCTTTATGTTAAGCTGACTTTTGATTATTTCATTAAAATCTTTGAGGTTTTCTTTGCTAAAAATTCTTATTTCCCGAAGAGGCCAGCGCAATCCAATTCCTGCCTTGTCTCTTTCCGCAAGGCCTTTTTCTATTATCCTTAAAACAACACCAAATCTTTCTTCAAGTTTTTTATCTATTTTTTTCTTGTCTGATTTTGGCCAAGACAAAAGGTGAACGCTTTCCTCCTTGGCAATGTCCTTTTTTTTCAGGTTCTGCCAGGCATGTTCTGTTATGAAAGGACAAACAGGAGCAAGAAGTTTTAGTAAATTTAAATAAACTTCTTTGACAACAAACCTTGCCTCTTTGTCGTCTGCTGAAAGCCTGTCTCTCACAAATTGTATATATCCTCTGCTGAAATAATTCAGCCAGAAATCTAGCAATTCTCTTACCGCAAGATGCGGACGCAGATTCTCAAATTCTTCAGTAACCTTTTTAACGAGGGAATTTAATCTTGACATTATCCACTTGTCTTCTATCTTTTTTACCTTGCTATTTTTTGAGTTTTCTACAAGATTTTGAATGTTATAAAAAATATTCAGGTTGTTCCTGGGCTCTTTTGCAACATGAAAACCAAATCTTAAGTCCTGACCGGGGTCCTGCATACAGTATAAAAGTCTCATCGGATCTGCACCAATCTTTTCTGCAGCGATGTCAAAGGCTATTGAGTTTCCCTTGCTTTTATGCATCTCCTCCCCTTTTTCATCCTTCAGAGTCTCGTATCCCAAGAGAGATTTGAATGGAACTTTTCCAGTTATTGCAACGCTTGCCCACATCAATGCATTGAACCAGCCACGGGCCTGCCCAGGCATATTCTCTGAGACAAAGTCAGCAGGAAACCATTTCTTCCAGTATTTTTTATCTTCCAGATAATTCAGCGTTGAAAAAGGAACAATTCCTGCATCAAGCCAAGCATCTCCAACATCAGGAATTCTTGAAACTTCTTCTCCGCATTTTTTACATCTTATTTTTATTTCATCTATCCATGGTCTATGCATTTCTTTGAGATTATCAACTTTGTTCTTGTCTACTGCAACTTTTCTTAACTCCTCTAGACTTCCCGCAACAAATATCTCTCCACAATTACATTCCCAGATAGGCAATGGCAGTCCCCAATATCTCTCTCTCGATATCAGCCAATCCCCCATGTTTTTGAACCATTCTTCCTGCCTTACTTTTCCATATTCAGGATACCATTTTACTTTTCTGTTTTCTTCAATCAGTTTTTTCTTTATTTCATCGCATTTTACGTACCATTCAGAAACAAGCCTAAACACAAGTTCGTTTCCACATCTCCAGCAATGAGGGTACCTGTGTTTGTAAGGAATAACTTTGTAAGCAAAGCCTCTCTTTTCCATATCCTCTAGAACCTCTTTATTGACTTCAGAATATTTTTTCCCTGAAAATCTTCCAAATCCTCCGAAGTAAACCCCTGCTTCATCAAGAGGGGAAATAACATTCAAATGAAATTTTTTCCCTAGTTCATAGTCTTCTGCGCCACATCCCGGAGCAATATGCACTATCCCTGTTCCCTCTTCTTCAGAAGCTAGTTCCCACAAAACAACTTTATGCTGAGACTCTTCCTGGCCGTCAAAATCCTTATATGGCATTTCATAACCAATTCCCTCAAGCTCCTCACCCTTTTTCTTTTCAATGATTTTGTAGTTTCCTTTTAGCTCATTGAGTCTTTTTTCAGCAATCCAGTAATGCTTCCCCTCTTGTTCTGCTTTCACATAAACAATATTCTCATTTACAGCAATTGCGACATTTGCAGGAACTGTCCAAGGAGTAGTTGTAAAAATTAAGAAATATTCGTTCTTTTTTCCTTTTACAGGGAATCTCATGAACAGTGAGGGATGAGTAACTTCCTTGTACCCCTCTGTGACAATATCATGTTTTGAACTTGCGGTTCCGCATCTCCAGCACCATGGCACAGAATCTTTTCCTTTGTACAGCCAGCCTTTGTCATGATAAACTTTTATTAAATGCCAGTTGTGCAACTGATTATTATCAGACATGGTGTAATAAGAATTTTCCCAATCCATCCATTGCCCAAGCCTTATTGATTGTTCTGTCTGGATTTTTGAGAATTTCTCAACACGTCTTCTGCATGCTTCCGCAAATTTCAAAATTCCAAATTTTTCAATGTCTTTTTTGTCTTTCAACCCCAGGTCCTTTTCTTCCTCTCTCTCAACCCAAAGCCCTTGACAATCAAAGCCATTTTGGAACCTTGTTTCAAAACCCTGCATCGATTTAAATCTGTGAAAAAGGTCCTTGTAAGTTCTCCCCCAGGCGTGATGGACCCCCATTGGATTGTTTGCTGTGATTGGTCCGTCGATGAAACTCCATATCTTCCCTCCTTTGTTCTTCTTTATCAGTTTTTCAAATATCTTTTTTTCTTTCCAAAACTTTAGAACTTCTTCCTCAACTTTCTTGAAATCATACATCTTACAAAGAATCAAACGGAATTTAAAAACTCTTTCTCAACGAAATGCAGCTTACCGGGAATTATAATGCTAAAAGGAGCCTTAATTTTCAGGTATCTTAACCTCTTAATTGTATCATAGTACAAATGTGAATCTTTCAAGCCAAGCCTTTCGCAGACAACCACCCTATTCAACTTTACCTTTTTGTTTTTGCTGTCTTTATCCAGTCTGTTTATGGCATCCTCAAACTTAAGTCCTATATCAACGAGAACTAATGTATGGCTTCCAAATTTCAAATTTTCCCTTGCAATATCAATATAACTGTCTGCAGGAAAGTTAGGCAGGCTTGTTGTTTTTCCGAATTTGTATGGCTGCAAACCCGTTTCGGCAACAGCATCGAGTATTGAACCGGCATGAATTATCTTTATCTTTAGTTTCTTCCCCATTGCTTCCTTGATTATCACGCTGTGTGTTGTGGCAACTAAAGGACTTCCATAAACCAGAAGAACAATGTCTTTGTTTTTTGCCTCTTTCAAAAAACCCAGTCCCTCTACAAATTCCCGGCCTGCAGGAATGAACTTCTTGTTTCTGAACTGGCTAGTAATCTCTGAAAAATCATAGGGAAATTCAATAGTATATGTGTCAACATA
>JBBSXY010000004.1:0-1208 GCA_038045525.1 Nanobdellota archaeon
AAAATTACAAAACATTTTCTAAGTCGCTTGGCAGTAAACTTTTTTCGGCTATGAGTCACTTCGTGTACACAGGCCTTCAAAAAGTTCATTGCCTTGCTTATTTAAACCATTATGTCATACGAAATTTTAGACAAAATAAAACAGGCCATAGAGGGTTATAAAGAAAAGCCTGAGTGGGAAGAAATTGGCCAAGTAATTGAAGTGGGAGACGGCATATTAAAAATATCAGGTCTTTCTAATGCGCAGTCGCAGGAGGTTTTGGTGGTGGAGACGAACAACCCTTCGGCTCACTCCGCTCGCTCAGGGCAAATTCAAGCTGTCGCATTGAATTTGGAAGAAGATTCTGTGGGAGCTTTGGTTTTGGGCGATGCAAACTCAATAAAAGCCGGAGACACTGTAAAAAGAACAAAGCAATTGCTTTCAATTGCAGTTGGCGAACAGTTGTTGGGCAGAGTTGTTGACCCGTTGGGAAATCCAATTGACGGCAAGGGGCCAATTTTTAGTGAGAAAGACAAACCTCAATTTAATTTTTTGGAAAATAACGCGCCGAATGTCTTAGCCCGCGAATCGGTAAACTCTCCTTTGCACACAGGCATTAAGGCAATTGACAGTATGATACCAATCGGCAGAGGCCAGAGAGAGCTTATAATTGGCGACAGGCAAACCGGAAAAACAGCCATTGTTTTGGATACTATTATAAATCAAAAAACCGATCGAAGTCGGGCGTCGAACGAAACTCCGCCTGTTTGCATTTATGTTGCAATTGGACAAAAAGAAAGCAAAGTTGCCAAAATTGTTGAAATTTTAAAAAACGCAGGAGCGCTTGATTATACTATTGTTGTTTCAGCTTCGGCTTCAAGCCCTGCGGCATTTTGGTATTTGGCTCCTTTTGCAGGTTGTGCCATTGGAGAATATTTTAGAGATAAAGGAAAAGACGCAGTTGTAATTTATGACGACCTGTCAAAGCACGCGTGGTCTTACAGACAAATTTCTTTATTGCTGCGCAGACCGCCAGGAAGGGAAGCATATCCCGGAGATGTGTTTTATTTACACTCAAGATTGCTTGAAAGAGCTGCAAAATTATCAAAAGAAAAAGGTGGAGGCAGTTTAACTGCTTTACCAATTATTGAAACTCAGTTGGGAGATGTTACAGCCTACATTCCTACAAATGTAATTTCAATTACAGACGGACAAATTTATTTGGAGAG
>JBBSXY010000005.1:0-1034 GCA_038045525.1 Nanobdellota archaeon
ACGTCTGGGGTCACGCCCGCCGCGCTGACCAAGACCGACGACACAAATGTGACGCTCGCGCTAGGCGGCACGCCCGCGCCAGCGTTGCTGCAAGCCGTATCGCTCACGCTCGGATGGACCGGACAACTTGCGCTGGCGCGCGGCGGGACAGCCGCAAACTTGACGGCCGTCAACGGCGGCGTCGTCTACAGCGGCGCGTCCGCGTTCGCCATCAGCGCCGCCGGATCGTTAGGTCAGATGCTGCGCTCGGCTGGCGCGGCGACCCCGATCTGGAGCACACCGACGTGGCCGAACGCGGCGGCATTGGCGTCGTATCTGCGCGGGGACGGATCGAACTGGATCGAGAGCACGCTCAAGTTGCCGAACGCGGCGACCGCCACCTACGTGCCCGTCGCCACCAGCACGAACACCTATGGCGAAGACAGTGACCTCACTTTTGCGACGGACACGCTCACGGCGACGAAGGCACAGGCGCCGACGTGGCTCAAGTCGCCATTGGTTTATGCCTATGGCTCGGCCGGATCGTCGTTGACCTTGGGAGGCACGGGGGTGGTGGGCTGTGGCTCGCCTCCGACTGCGGCGAACTGTGAGGCCATCGAAGCGACTTACACCAGCGTACTGACCGAGCAGCGATTGACGACCGACACGACTTATCGCACGCGCTGGTACGTGGGGACCGATGGCGGTCACGTCGAAGCCAACAATTCGACTGGTTGGCTTCCGCTGAAGCTCTCGGGGGCACCCGTCGAGATTCATGCGGGCGGCTTCCACGTGGGCAGCACAAGCATAACAAACCCCGGACTCGGCAATACCGCGCTGGACGGCTATATTGGCTCGCCCGGCTATGTGTCACAGACCACGGGCTGGCGCATCACGGCGGATGGCTCGGCCGACTTCCCCTACTTGTTCGCACAGCAGATGCACGCAAAGAAGTTCATCGCCGATGTGGAAATCGCCTTGCTCGGCGGCGTGCTCGTTACGAAGTCCCAGGCTAAGTTGGCGGTCGCCGCGCTGGTTCCGGCCAAGGGCAGCAT
>JBBSXY010000006.1:0-3569 GCA_038045525.1 Nanobdellota archaeon
CGCCAGGCTTTATCCTTGTAAAACTCCCAGTAATAATCAGGATGGGTTTTCTGGAGAACTTTCCAGAATGTATCACTAACATTTGGATTAGGATACTTCGTGAAGACAACTGAATTGCACATTTCTCCGGGAAAGTCAATGCCCCTGCTGCACTTCGTGGTAAATAATGATTTTGAGAAACCTTTTTTAAAATTAGAAATAGCTAAACCTTCCTTGTCCTCTCTCTGATCATTCTTCAGTTTTTCAGAGCTTGCCAGGTTAGTTATCCCAAAAGAATTTATTTCTTCCGATGAAGGCAGGTCCTTGAATGCATTAACATGAACCAGAACAGGAGTCTCTGCCATTTCCATGCACTTTGAAAGAGCAATCAAATAATCTTTCCTGGAATGTTTATTTAAAGAAAAATTTGAATATTTGCAGTCAAATTCCATTCCAGTTGCAATGATTTCTGTAGAGCCAAAATTTAATTCTTCTGCCTGAACAACCTTAAAATCCCGTATTCCAAATATATTTTTGATTATATTGTCAGAATGCAAGGTCCCAGACATAAAAACCAAAACCTTGGTTTTATCCAGAATATCTTTAAATTTTCCTGAAATATCTGTGCTAACTAATTTTATCAGGAGATTGCCTTCTTCATCTTTCCTGTAAGTAAGGTATAGTTTGTCTAATGAATGCTGGAAGGTTCTGGCAGTTTCAACAGCTTTATTCAAATAATTCAATTCATCTAAAGTAATCTCGGATTCCAAATCCAAACTTGAATTAAACTCCTCCAAAACTTCTTTTATTTTTGTTTCAGATATATGAAAAACATGATCTTCTTTAATTCCTAAAGCTCTCTTATTCTGTTCTTCTAATTCAATCAGTTTTTTTATCTTTTCCAGAGATTTTTTTGAGTGAACCGATTCAGGATAAAAACCTCTCGAGGAAGCCAGCAATCTTGTAAGATTTAATTCATCTTGCTGAAAAAACTCATCCAAAAACTCATCTGCTTCATCAATGATATCTACATCTGTCAAAGGCTTTCTTCCTAAGGACATTTCCGCTCTATATTTAGCAGAATTAAACATTATGACGTCTGCATCCATATAAGCCAAATACTGGTCATAGTAAGAGCAACCTTTTCTTCTATGATAAAAAACATGTTCTTGACCATTTACTCCCCTATATCTTCTTTTTTTTGCATCTGTCAGAGATTTTAATTCAAAATCTGCAGGAAGAATAGGGCTCCAGTAAGGGTTAGCTACTGCAATAGTCACCCTTCTTACGTTTTCTAAGGTTAAATTCTCAGGATTGCTAATAAAAGGATTTTCTTTAACATATTCTAAAATCTTGCCTGAATTTTTTTCAGTTATCTTTATGTTTTCAGGAAGAAAAGGGTCTGCACAGGATTTGCCTGGATTGATTATTGAATCATGGTTATCTCTTCCAGTTATCATGGCTATCTTCATTTTTCTTCCGTCTGCTTTGCGAAGATATTTTTTTGTTATGTAGTCTTCTTCATACTGTTTTTGCAAGGCCTTTACAGGAACAACTATGGAAGATTTACCTAAAACTCTCCCAATGTTTAATGCAATAGCGCTTTTTCCAGACCCGCAAGTTCCATGGATAAAAATAACCTTATGTTCTTTTGAAAGTTCTACAACTTCTCTTACAACATCTTCTTGAGTTTTCTTGTTTGTAAATTTTAATGGCTCAAGTCTTTGCTCTCCTAAATATAGGCTCCAATAATCTTTGGATAATTTATCTTCAATACTAAAGTCTTCCTTTAAAAATTCTAATGATGAAGAATTTTTCAATTCTTTCTTAGCAGTATAATCTTTTTTTTTGTTGACAGTATAGTCTTCAATTTTTAAGTTTCTAACCTTATCAATTCTAATCAATTTCCCATTGCTGTCAAACTCTAATTTTCCCATAAATTAAGACTTAGAATCCCATATTTAAAAATCTTCTAAGGATTCTTCAGAATTTTTCCTAGAATCTTCTGCCCCTGCCGCCACCGAAACTTCTGCTTCTATCTCTCCCTTGGGAATTGTTTCTTCCCCTAGGGCTGCTTCTTCCTCTAGGATTTCTATTCCCGAATCTTCTCTGGCTGTCATAACTATAGCTTCGTTGGGGAACATTTCTTCTGGGTCCAAAACTACGGCCAAAGCTTCTTCCTCGAGGTCTTCCTCCGGTTCTTCCATAACTGCGGTTTTCTCTGTGTTCTCTTTCTTCTGATTCGCCTCTTCCACTTGAATGAGATTGTCTATTAGCTTGTCTGCTTCGCCAGTCTTCTGAATCCCACCTCTGCCTTTTCTGAAAACGCTGGTTGGGAAGCATCATCCTTACTGTTTCAATCTCAGGGGTTTCTGCTTTTTTTATGTTCAGCGAAGGGTCTTTAAGGACATTGCCGAAGTTGTCATAATCCATTTCTGAAAGAATATTTATGGCAATGCCATCTTTTCCTGCTCTTGCCGTGCGGCCAATGCGGTGAATGTAGTCCTTGCTTGTTTTTGGAATGTCATAGTTGTAAATATGGGAAATTCCCTTGATGTCAAGGCCGCGGGCTGCGATGTCTGTGCATACAAGGACATAAACTTTTTTTTCGTTGAACTTCTCCATAATCCTGTTTCTTTTCTGCTGAGTCAGGCCGCCATGTATTACCAAAACATCTATTCCAAGATTTTCAAGATTCCTTCCTATGAAATCTGTATTATGCCTCGTGTTGCAGAAAACCATAACAAGGCCATGTTTTTCTCTTTTGAGCAGGTGCACCAGGAGGGAAAATTTCAGGTTTTTTGGCACATCATAATAAACCTGCCTCAGTTTTGAAGGATCAACGTAGGAATCCACGGAAATGGTCTTGGGATTTTTCATGTGCCTTCCTGCTATATGCCCTATTTCACCGGAGATTGTCGCAGAAAACAAGAGTGTTTGCCTTTCCCTGGGGCAATTCCTTATTATTTTTTCAACATCATGTACAAAACCCATGTCAAGCATCCTGTCTGCTTCGTCCAGAACAAGTATCTTCAAATCAGAAAAATTTATAGTTCCCCTTTCCATATGGTCAATAATCCTTCCAGGAGTTCCAACAACAATTTCTGAATTTCTTAAATCTTTTATCTGGTGGTTTATATTTACCCCTCCATAAACAATTGCCACATTCACTTGCTTGTACCCGGAAAATCTGGCAAACACGCCTCCTACCTGCTCTGCAAGTTCTCTTGTTGGAGTCAGGATTAAAACCTGCAGTCCTTTCTCTTTTTGGATTCTTTCTATAATGCCTGCTCCGAATGCAAGCGTCTTACCCGAGCCTGTTGCACTTCCTCCGATTACATCTTTTCCCTGCAAGACTAAAGGAATTACTTTCTCTTGTATTTCACTTGGCTCTGTGAATCCTGCTTTTTCTAGTAACTTCAAAAACTGTTCGCTCAAGCCTAACTTTCTAAAACTTTCCATTTTAGTTCTATCAATTTATGTTTAGTTCATCAAATATACAAAAGAAATAGTGTGCCCTGCTTGGTTGCAAGACTCTATTTCCAACAGTTATCGATAAAAAAAGATGGTTTTTACTGTATTTAAAGTTA
>JBBSXY010000006.1:3669-6712 GCA_038045525.1 Nanobdellota archaeon
AAAACCAGTTTTCCCTCATCATCCCTGAGAAAAACAGTATCTCCTTCAGGGGTTAGTTCCAGGATAAATGGAACTTCTTCTTGGCTTTTAAGCGTGGTGAAAAACTCAGTATAATTCCTTCCCTCAGCCTTTATTTTCCAGTTTTTGATATTGCAGTCAAAACCGCAGATGTTTTTTAATGTGCTGGAATTTTTTAGTTCTATACACTGAGAACATATATCATCTGATTTCTCGCACAGATTTACATTCTTATCAAGACAGGCTCTCCAGGCTTCGGCAAACTCTTTATAATAGGCATCTCTTCCGGAGGGAAAATAATAGTTTGCAAAGCCGTTTTCCACGAGCCCAAGATTTATGTTTTTTCCGTTGAGGAAGAGATATGCAAGGGCTCTGCCGTATTTATCATATCTTTCTTTTCCAAATTTCAATGTCACGGTTTTGTTTAAAACACCATCTTCAAGAAATTGCCTGGCCTCTTCATAATAAATCTCCCCGCGCTCCGGCGTGTTGATTCCTAGGAGCCTTATGCTCTCGTTTCTGTTTTCTGCCTTTATGGTGTCTCCATCAATAATCCTTTCCACGAGAACTTCCTCGTCTGTATTAAGAAAATTCTCCAACTGCCGGTTCAAAAACGGATAATTTATGATAAATAATAAGACAAGGAGTATGGCCAATACACTGACATCTCTGTTTTTTCCCATAAAAATGGGGGAGACAGGATTCGAACCTGCGCAGGCACTAAGCCACAGGATCTTAAGTCCTGCCTATTTGGCCACTCTAGCACTCCCCCTCAAAAAATTCAGTAAGCTTTTCCTTAAAAAACTTCTTGTTTTCAAAGCAGAACCAAAGATTCTGCATCTCCAAGAAATCTTTATTAAGTTATTTTCCTTCTTTGAGGAATGAAGGATGCTATTGCAAAACTGCTGAAAAAAGCCCTGAAGCAGAAGAAAGTTGATTTGCCAGAGGAGGAAATTGCAAGTTTTATAGAGATTCCGCCTTCGGCAGAACTCGGTGATTATGCTTTTCCATGTTTTTTTCTTGCTGAAAGGTTACACGATGAGGCGGCCCAAATTGCCATTGAATTAAGAGAGGAAATTGGATCTCCTCCTGAAATGTTCGAAGACATACAAACGAAAGGCCCGTACATCAATTTTTTTATAAACAGAAAAAATCTGGCAAGGCAAATTATAGCTGACATTGCAAAGGAAAAAGACGGTTTCGGAAGCGCTGACCTTGGAAAAGGAAAAAAGGTGGTTATTGAGCATACGTCAATAAACCCAAATGCTTCTCCGCATGTTGGAAGAGCGAGAAATGCAGTAATTGGGGACAGCATTGTTAATCTTATGAAGTTTTTTGGATTTAAGCCGGAAATACACTATTATGTTAATGATGTTTCAAAACAGATAGCAATGCTTGTTGTGGCAGGCGCCGAACGTTTAAGTTTTGATGAGATGCTTAACAAATATATCGAGATTGCGAAAAAAGTTGAAAAATCCAAAACCCTTGAAAAGAAAGTTTTTCTGGAATTGCAAAAATTTGAAAGTGGAGATAAAGAAACACTTAAAAAATTCGAAAAAATTACAAAAACCTGCCTGAAAGGACAGACAGAAATTCTCAAAAAAATAGGAATAAGTTATGATGTCTTTGATTTTGAGTCTTCTTACATAGACGAAGCCAAGGATGTTCTTGAAAAGCTTCAATCCAAAGGAAAGCTAAAGAAAGATAAAAATGGAAGGCTTTACCTGGATCAATCAGATACGCAATTAAAAGGCATGATGAAATCTCCTGTTTTCGTGCTGACGCGCTCAGACGGCACAGGACTTTATCCGTTAAGAGATTTGGCCTATACAATCTACAAGATAAGTTTGTCAAAGAAAAACATAATTGTTCTTGGCGAAGACCAAAAACTTTACTTTTTGCAGTTGAAAGAAACTTTAAAATTGCTTGGCTTTGATTCTCCGGAAGTCATCCATTACTCTTTTATCCTGCTCAACACAAAAAAAGGCGCAAAGAAAATGTCAACGAGAAAAGGCGACGTGGTTCTTCTCGAGGATTTTTTTGACGACCTGGTAGCAAAAGCAAAGAAGGAAATAAAGGCGAGAAAAACTAAAGGAAACCCGGAAACCGTGGCAATCGCAGCATTAAAATACAAAATTCTGAAAAATTCACCGAATAAAATCATTAACTTTGATGCCAACGAAGCGCTTAGTTTTGATGGCGATACAGGCCCGTACATGCTTTACAGCTATGCCCGTGCAAATTCAATATTAAAAAAATCGAAAAAAGCAAAGCTAAACTCTAAACTTCAAATCTCTAAAATTGAAATTCCGGATCTTTCTGACAAGGAAATTGAGTTAATAAAAAAAATCTCCCAGTTTCCAAGAGTTGCCTACGACACCTTTATAACTTTAAACCCTTCTTTAATTGCAAATTATTCTTATCAACTAGCCCAAATTTTCAATGAGTTTTATCACTCATGTCAGGTCTTAGGTTCTCATGAAGAGTCCTTTAGACTGGCTCTCGTTGATTCATTCATGCATGCTCTGAAAAATTCATTGGCTTTGCTGGGAATTGAAACTTTAGAAGAAATGTGATTTTGATGTGGTTACTTTACAGCTCAATACAGAGTAAGGTATTTAAACCATTTTGCACTTAATAAAATACAAATAAAAGGAGGTTGAAATGGCAAAATCAGGAACAGATATGCTGGGAAGATGGGCTTTCCTTATTGGTGTAATCCTTGCTGTAGTCTTGGGATTTCTTGGAGCCGCATCAGGCACATGGACTATGGTTCTGGTGGTTATAGGACTTATTGTTGGATTGCTCAATGTTGGTGCTAAAGAAGTCTCGGCTTTCTTAATGTCTGGTGTGGTTTTAATAATTGCAAGTGCTCTCGGCGGAAACCTAATTGGTGGATTGCCTTACATAGGTTCTATCCTTGACGCATTACTTGTGATTTTCGTTCCAGCTACAGTAGTTGTGGCTGTTAAGAACGTATTCGCACTGGCAAAAAATTAACTATTTATTTTATTTTTTTATTTAT
>JBBSXY010000007.1:0-1387 GCA_038045525.1 Nanobdellota archaeon
AGCTGGGTTAAGAACGTCAATAACTAACCAGTTAACAGCCAAACGAAAAAATAAACAAGCAAAATTAAAAGCGGCGTTGCGCAGGAGAAATTGTACGAAAAATAAAATCAGCTCATATCGGTGAAGCCTTAACATTTATTAACTGTTGATGGTTATGGTAATACCGAGGGAAGGTGAGATTTATGGAAGAAACAATCCTTGCGTATATTGCGGGATTCTTGGATGGAGATGGAAGTGTCTTTTTCCAAATAGTGCCAAGAAAAGATTATAAGCAAAAGTTTCAGATAAGAAGTTCAATAGCTTTTTATCAAAAAACAGAGTATGCAAAAATCTTGGATTGGCTTAAAAAAATATTTGGAGTTGGATACATTCGTCACAGAAAAACAGGAATGAGTGATTACACGATTGTTGATTCAAAAGAAGTTTATAAAATATTAAAACTTTTACAGCCGTATGTTAGATTGAAAAAGAAACAGGTTGAACTTGGACTTGAAATCTTTAATAAAATAGAGAATAAAAAATCCAATGCGGATTTTCTTGAAATCTGCAGACTTGTTGATAAATTCAAGGAATTGAATTATTCCAAGAAAAGAACTATAACATATGAGTTAGTAAGTAAATCTTTACCCCCGTAGAGACTTAAAGCTTTAGGCTTTGGAGTTCTGTTCAATAGAACAGGGCTAAGACGCTGGTCTCCCTTTGCAAGAAAGGGATGATGGTATAGTCCAAACATTGAAAATAAATAATCAATGAATAAAAGCGCGAGACAGTTTGTATGATATCTACTAGGTGTGTTGTTGAGTGAGTGGAACGAATCTCTAGTACGAAAGGAACGGGATTCGGATGCCTCTGGTGAGCAGTTGTCATATGGCAGGCTGCATAGCTACGCATTGTATGGATAAGAGCTGAATGCATCTAAGCTCGAAGCCATCCGCAAAACGAGACAACTAAGGCCGTCATAGAAGATGACGTTGATAGAGTTGGAGTGTAAGACAGGAGCTTCGGCGACTGTTTCAGCTTACAACTACTAAAAGCCTCAATTTTGATCTTTAATTATGATTTAGCCAAAATCGAGTCAAAAACTCGCCCAGGCTTGGTCAAGTTAAAGCATCAATTGATTTTCCTTCGGGAGAATCAAATAATATGTTATGTCCTCAGAACAAATTGAAGAATCAAAGAAAACCTGCTCTTGCTTGTCTGGTTGTTTTTTAAAACCTAATGTGACTACGCTTTGCTCTTTTTGTAGTCACCCAAATGCTTCTTTAAATTTTGATATTCTTTTTTGAATAATTCCAATGTCGGTTTTAGGTCTTTATTCTTTTGGTAGGCTTGAAGAGAGAGATAATACTCTATTCTATTATTAAAATTAATATTAATTGGGGGAAGA
>JBBSXY010000008.1:0-1281 GCA_038045525.1 Nanobdellota archaeon
TTTATTCTCAAAAAATCTTCCCGACACTTCATGAATTTCAATTGGAAAGGCTTCCTTAAAGGCAAAAAGTTTCAGCAATGCTCCCATCATGAATCTTGTTCCTCTTGGCCCATATACATGGAGGGTTTTGTTGTATCCGCTAAGGGCGAGGGTTTTCAAAAGTCCTGGAATTCCAAGGATATGGTCTGTATGCCAGTGAGTTATCAAAATCCTGGTAAGTTTTCCAGGGTTTAATCCAGCTTTCCTGAACTGCCTCTGAGTTCCTTCTCCGCAATCTACCAGGATATTTTCTCCTTGGTAGACAATTAAAAATGCGGGATGGTTCCGTTTTGCACTTGGAATAGAATCGCTGGTTCCAAGGAAGGTAATTTTTATTTTTTCAGCCATTATTCAGAGAAGAGAAATTAATTAATAAAGGTAACTGATAAATTACTCGGTTTTCCTTAGGGCTGTAGAAGCGGGGGATATGAAAATTATTGTATCTCCTCTGAGGAAAGTAAGGCCGAGATTCTTTCTTACTTCTCCATTTTCCATTTCCTTTATATTGTCAAGAACAAGGTTTATGTGTATATCAAAAGCCAATAAAGTTCCGACGAATTGCTTGTCTCCCTTCAGGTGAACGAGCACTTCCTTCCCCTTAGAATTATTTAACAAATCTAAAGGCCTTTCAATTCCATTAACCATTTTTATTTTAATAAGCAATCGTATGGGCGTCAGATAGATTCCCACACAGGCTTAAGCATTACCTATTTTCTGCAAAGTTTGTTTATAAACATTTCTATATACCTTTAAGAAATGTTTTTATGGTAATTCCGGGCAACCTTTTAACGTGCTCGTGATTACCAATATGATGGTTAAATGAATTAGCAATTTAAAAAACACACACCACAGAATCTACAGGAACGGCAAAAGAAGTAAAACGACGATGCTGGTGATTTTGATGACTGGATTTATTTTTCTATTTTTATTACAAGATTGCCAGCGAAATCAAATCCTTCATGAATAACCTTTTTGCCACTTGCTATTGCTTTCCATTTTTTAGGTGCTTGAATCGCATATTCTATAATAGTCTCGAATGCTATAAATACGAAAATAGAAAGCAGGAATAAACTAACCGGCACATTTCTTGTAAATTTCCAGGTGTAGTAAAAAGCGATTAATGAACCAATGCCAAAAACAACATAGGAAAAAAGCACGACATTCCTCTGCCTGTAAATGTGATACTTTTGATTTTCAGAGTGTTCAAATAAAAGCCCCATCTTTTTAAGAAAGGCCCGTCTT
>JBBSXY010000009.1:0-1496 GCA_038045525.1 Nanobdellota archaeon
CAAATGCGGGAATAAATGTCTTGGGATAAATTCCCCATTTCGCAAATTCTGTCTTTCCTTTGTTCATGTCAGTTACTATACTTGAGATAGACCACCCAGAATAATCTGTGGAATGGTCGTAGGAGTGTTCTGCAATTTCTATCGTTCCTTGATAATTATTATACCAATCTTTAAGTGGTTGTTCCCAAGCTATATCTTCTGTTAAATAATAAGGAACAAAACCTATTGTCAAATCAGCCTGTTTTTGAATATGGAGATTGACTATATTTATACAAGTCGGTCTAAGCCACCAAGATTGACAATCATCCATTTGTAAAAGAATTATCTTTGGATTTGAAGGAATCATATTATTAACAAAGTTTGCAGTTACTGATTTAGAGGAATCCATTATAACAGTACATTGATTACCATTTACGCTATTGCATCCTAACCATGAAGATAATGAATAACCAATTGAAGAACTTGCAGTTAGTATAACAGATGTCCCGTCTGTATATTCTTCCGAACAATCATTGCCGCAATTTATCCCAGGACCACTTACATCTCCACCCAATACTGGACTAATACCGACATTCAATATGTATTTCGCTTTAGGAAGACTGCAAGAAGACGTTATACCTCCGCCAGCCCCAGAACATAACCATAAATAATCTGTAACATTGTCTGGTATATTATTTAATGTCCCAGAAAGGCAACTATTAATAATTGTACCACAAGAACCATTGGTTGGTTGTATATAATTTGAATAGTCTGCTGTGAGTTTTATTGTGACATTTGTTCCTTTGGTTATAGAAATTGTATTTGTCCTGATGTTGTTCTTAAATATCTCTAAGGTACATTTATCAGCATCCTTAGGGCATAATGCACTTTGATTGAGTATTGTAATGTTTGCTCTAATTGCAAGAACCACAGTTGATAAAAGGATTACAAATACCAAAAAATAAAATATTTTTCTCACCTGTTTTTATATTTTTTTAATGATTTTCTTCTTTAAATATTTTATTGTAACAACCCGAAAACCTTAAAAACTCTTTATTCCCCCTTTTTTCGTAGACTAGGTGGCAGGTTAGCCCTCTGCCAACTGCAAACGGGCTTTATGGCAGACTGCAAGGAAGCGAGTGAAAGCGAAATCAGGGAAGTCTTTGTTCCGACGTTGACGCTTTGTCTGTCTCGATCTTGCAGATGCGAAATGGGTCAGGCCTTGATCGGAGCAGCCCTAAACATTTGTTAAGGTGCTTAGCGGGTCGCAGAACCGAGAAAGAATGAGGGTTAACTTTTTTGCAATTCTGAGGCAACCTTCCGAGTCTACAAAGTATACTTCTTATTAACATAATAGTTATAAAAGAGATTTATTTAAAATTTTTATGACATTAGAAGACAGAACACTTCTTTTCTCTCCTGGCATGAAAGTCAGTGTAAGATCTGTAAAAACTTTTTGGAATAAGGTTCTGATTCTTAGGGCTGAATCAAAAGATCCTTCTCGAGAGACAGAAGGA
>JBBSXY010000010.1:0-1120 GCA_038045525.1 Nanobdellota archaeon
GAATTGGTGAAGCTGGGATAACCCAAAGCGCTCTGCCCCCTCAATCATCATAATCGTAGCTCTTGGAACATCAACTCCAACCTCAACAACAGAAGTTGAAAGTAAAATATCAATTTCTCCTTTTTTAAAGTCTATCATTATTTTTTCTTTTTCTTTTGGCTTCATTTTTCCATGAAGCATTGTGATTCTTAAATCCGGGAAAACATCTTTTGAAAGCCGTTCATATTCTTCTTTTAAGGCTTTAACCTCATTTATTGATAGAGACGCCAAAGAAGGGTAATTTTGTGGAATAAAAGTTGCAGTACCGGCGATGTCCGACATAGCCACGGCTATGTCGGACATCGTTTTACTTGGCTTATTGGACTCAATTTTTGGATAAATCACAAAAACTCCTTTTCCTTCTGAAACTTCTTTTTTAATAAAATCGTAGGACTCTTTTCTTTGGCCAGGCTCTACAATAACTGTTTTTACTTTTTTTCTGTTTTTTGGCATTTCGTCAATTAAACATAAATCTAGGTCGCCGTAAACTGTCAGCGCCAAGGTACGGGGAATTGGAGTTGCTGTCATTGAAAGCAAGTGGGGAACTATTTTTTTCCCTTTTATTAAATGGTCTCTTTGTTCAACTCCAAAACGGTGCTGTTCATCTAAAATTACCAAAGCCAAATCTTTAAAATTTACCCCCTTCTGTATCAGCGAGTGTGTGCCAATAATGATATCGAGCTGACCATTCTCTAAATCACCCAGTAAGCTTTTTTTGGAAACCTCAAAAATCTCTTGCCCTAAGCTCTTGCCCTGAGCAGAATCGAAGGGTGCCGAAGGGTTAAAAATTCTGGCGTCTTTACCTGTCAACATTCCGACTCTGATGTCAAAGTTCTTTAGTAATTCTGTGATTGTTTTAAAATGCTGTTTTGCCAAAATTTCTGTTGGCGCCATAAATGCAACTTGATGCCCGTTTTTTATTACGCTCAGCGCCGCCATTGCAGCAACTACTGTTTTTCCAGATCCCACGTCACCCTCCAATAACCTGGACATTGGAACCGTTTTTTCTAAATCTTTTAAAATTACAAATGCGCATTTTTTTTGGGAATCGGTTAATTGAAATGGCAAAGAGTCTGTAAAT
>JBBSXY010000011.1:0-3190 GCA_038045525.1 Nanobdellota archaeon
TGGTAGCAAATGGAGTATTCTTATTTTATCCAAGAAATATGGATAGTGCCTATGAGGTGGCATCATATTATCCAGAAAGAAATATGTCGTTTGCCACAATCCCAACACCAATACCAACGTCAGTTATGATTCATGCATTTTTGCATCTATTGCGAAAATACATTAATTTTAATAAATTGGGGCCGTATATAGAGGATATTGAGAAATATCCTTCTACGTGGTCGGATATGGCAAATATTGATAACGTGGGATGGAAATTCGAACAACAATATTCAGAAATTCCATATCACTATTTATAACATGATGCACGGAAAACACAAAATGCCAAATGGAAAAATGATGACTGATAAAGAAATGGAAAAAAAGATGATGATGAATAAAACGAAGAGAGTATTAAAAAAGAAAAAGAAATCTAAATAATATGAATAAAATATACACATCAGCCAGTAAATTGGCCTTCCTATCATTAATGTGGACAGCATGTCTATCATTCTTGTGGCTAGTAGTTAAGGGAGTGGTAGTATTAGACAATAAGGACTTTATGATATTGGCATCTGGTGCAGCCGCTTATTACTTTGGTTATAAGGGCAATACAAATGGTCCAGATAGTCCAATGGCTGGCAAATAGTAATCTATCGATAGATTAATAACACAAAAGACCCGATTAAGGGTCTTTTGCTTTGGAATAGATAGCCCACTGAAAAACAACGAGTTTTTATGATAATTATGCTGGGCCTATTCCGCATTGGTGTCTTTTAAGATAGTCACCCATCTTTTCACCAAATTGCCGCACAAAGCGAACAACGCAGTTTTATTTTAATATTTTATGTATCCAACAATTCTAACATCTTTTATATCAAATTCATCATCTGATATAGTCCAAAGTCCTCTCCAGTTACGACTTCTTACGGTTACCTTACCGTCAGAGTAATCATCATCTATCACTAGACCAATGTGACCCCATCTTCCAGCACTTATTACGGCTATTGAATATTTGGTTGGAGACCCTGAATTTATGTAACTTACCCATCCAGAGGCATTACCAGAATATTCAACTCCCGTTACGTACTTTATATAGTTTACACATTGACCAGCGACTTTTATATTATCATCGCCAGGTAGAAATATTTTATTTTTAGTTGGCCCGATATCTTTAACATTTGGTATTTTTACTATAATAGGTTCTATTATAGGGTTACTATTTACTTCTGGATTCGATAACCACGAAAGATTAAAGAAGTTCCAGGAATTAGTAGTGATATCATTTATAGAAAATGCCTTGGCATTTTTAACAAATATCACCGTAGCCGCTATTATTAGGCCCATAACCACTGCCCATAATATGCGTTTCTTAAGGTTTGTATTAATCTTATTTTACCTATTTCTCTCGCAATAGGTTATTAGTTAATGTTCTCCTATTCTCCTATTATACCATATTCGCTATCTGATATCAATGGTTCGTATTATCAGAATGGGTAGACGAATTTTTCTGCTGATTCTAAGTTAGTAATTCTTCCATATTTAATTGGGCAAGACTTCCCCAAATCACAATCAAAGAATGCATGAGAACCTATATCCCAACTGCCAGTTTTGTGACATTTATCTACCTTTATTAATGTCTTATCTACCCAAGCGTATAATTCATCGATATCTTTTTGGTTCTTTGTTAACTCTATAACTTTTATATCCTTTTTAACTTTGTTAAATATCTGGTAGATCAATCCTCTTGGTTTACCAGTTAACTTTAACATGCCAACATGATAAAGTGTCCCCTGTTTTTGAGATGCTACCATCTTCTGATTATAGTATCCACTAGTGACCTTGTTCTCTACCACATCATCTTCCGTTACTAAGTCTGGCACAAACTTAAAAGGTATACCAAAACCGAGATCAACCACATATGGAGAATCTATAGATACTATATTCTTAAAGTCTTGTGCCTTTCTTATTAATGTTGTAGATAATTTTCTATCTTCTTCATTCATACTATCTAGTGCATCTCTCAATGATTCACCAGCATACTTTTTATTGAGTAGTTCCTGAAAAAGACTACCAAAAATCATCTGTGGTTTATCTGGAAATTTTATATGATGATAGTATCTAAGATAGAAATTAAGTGGACAATTTTCAAAAGATTGTAAAGAACTAATGCTGCAGTGGTCTAAGTGCTCTGGATAGAAGTATAAATTATTTTTTCTCATGTGGGTATTCCCAAAGACTATTTCTTTCTATTTCTTTTTGATCTTTCACGGGCTTTGTTTCTATATTCTTCATTGTTTGTTCTATATTTTTTATGATATGAATCTAGTTTATCTTTGTTTTGTTTATAATAACTCCTATAGAAATTCTTTCTTTTCATATAGGACTCTATAAGACCCAATAACCACTCGTAATCTTTGCCTATTATCTTTAGTTTTTCGTTGATTTTATCTATTGTCATATTTGCGTTTTATTGCCCCAGATTGAGAAAAGGCATATACAGGTACTATTCTGCCTAATTTATTCAACCTAGGTCAATTTTAAGCGTCAAAGTGGCCTTTTATACCCTACTTTTTAGACCTCCGAGACCTCATTTCGACACTTTCTGCTATCTTGGCATATTTGTCCTGATTTTCTAGTAGATTTTTTATACTTCTTGTTTTACCATCAGCAGGAACTATTCCCCAAAATGCATTGACAATCCACTGTCTAACCCCTGCATCTGGTACTGATTTAACTAGATTGATAGATATAAATTTATCCATTTCGGGCTTGCAATGCTAATCTTCTTAACATCATTAATTGTATCTCAGAATATTTATTCTTATTATCAGATACTTCCTTAATAATGGTTTCTATAGTTTCCTTATTGCTCTCTGCGATTTTTTTAATCAAGTCTACAATTCCAATAAGTTCTGATGCTGGTGGTACAATCATATCTCCGTTTTCCACGCTAATCCTATTAACGTATCTTTCAATATCGCTTTCTACTTCTCTCATTGACAGATCAGATAATGTCTTACTAACTTCTGCAATCTTTTCTGGCGTTGCTTCCTCCAGCGGAATATCCATTCCGTGAGTAGAGAAGAAGCTGATTGGCTCAAATTGTTTAACCTGAACTTTTCTATCGAAACTTCTTGTTATACGATAGAAGGTTGGTACTTTCAATATTAATTCGTTTTCCATGTTTATTTTAGTAATTTATTTTGTT
>JBBSXY010000012.1:0-2004 GCA_038045525.1 Nanobdellota archaeon
GCGGCATCATAGATAAGAGGTATTTTCCTTTTTCTAAGATAAGGAGCAATCCTTCTGTCAATATCAATCCCACCCAAAGCAACAGCAACCACAGCTTTTGTTTTATTGGTAATTTTTTGTTTAAGATCTTCAAAAGATAAGTTAAGATCATTTTTATTTATGTCTGCAAATACAATCTTGACACCTCTTCTTAGGAGTCCAGTTTGCCCAGCAGTACAGTCTAATATTGGAACTATTACTTCATCTCCTGGCTTAAGCCCGATCAGATGATATGCAAGTTCCAATGCGGATGTTCCAGAGTTGACAAATAATGGATATTCGTACCCAAACTTCTTACTAAATGCCTGTTCGAACTTATCTACTTTTGGTCCCTGTCCCCACCATCTTGAATCGAGAGTATCTGCTATTTCTCTCAATAATTCTTTTTTATGTCCAGTAAATGGGTGAAATATTGGTATTACTTTTTTCATATTTTATAAATTAAAAACGGAGCCCTGAATCCATATATATTAACATCTATTACTTCATCTGGTTTAATAAAATCTGTTATATCATTCATCAGTGGGTAGAAATGACTTATAATTGTACCGTGCCAATTGTCTTCTTGTATTTTTTTAGTTATTGCGTAATTACCCATAAGGTTTAAAAACAGATATATAACTTCTGCTCCATCAAGTGAAACATTAACAAAATTATCTTCTATAGTCTCTATGCCCCTGAATCTACAATCCGATGCTAATGCGGGATCTAGTTCTACTGCCACTACCTTTTTGGCATACTTTTGCATGGCTAGCGGGAAACTGCCATTGCCAGCACCCAAATCATAAACTACCTTATTTTCTATATAAGGTTTTATATACTCTACGACCTCTGTTTTTGTAGGTTCAAAGCGAACGTATAAAATGTTAGTAAAATTTAATTGTTAATTTAAAATATCTATGGTCAAAGTTGATATAAGAAGCCTAATTAATTATTTTCTTGGTGGCTGACAGTAGTCGCCTGGAAATGCTTCTGGCTCACTAACGTGCACTACTTCTCTATTCGTGTCGACACCAATCTCTTTCAATTGCTCTTTGGTATTGTAGTATATCTTGAATACTTCACGGGCCACGTCTTCTCTCCCAAAGTATACTCTCTCTATTTCGCTTTTCTTAGCAGCACCGAATCCAGTAGCAACATCTTGTTTGAATGATTTGTAAGATACAAGATTCCTATCTTCAGAAGAACTATTCATGGCCATAATCTGTGCACTACCAGCCGTCAGATTAAGGTCGCCACTATTTCTTGATGTATCTATAGGCCCACCAGTACCCGTTGTACCAGCACTACCACCAGCACCACCACCATAACTTGGCCAGTTAAGTGAACTTGTCGTTACATAGCTGCTCCACTTCTTACCAAATATAGCAACTCCTATAACTCCAGTATTTTCAGTATCTCTATCTGTTCTTTCTGCATAAGAATCTTCTACATTCGAAAAGTAGAATTCTGCTACCTCCCTATCGCTAGTACGCCATCCGTCTATTGTTACTGAACTATGGGCCTTAATAATGTAGCCCCTTGACTTATCTGCCGAACAGGGTTTCCCATCCATAACAGATAGGCCGTCTATAGAAGGAACTGCCAGAATCTCATCCCATCCATTATTCTTAATTCTTAATGAGAAATTGCTTCCTTTTCTACCTTCTATATATATCCTTCCTTCGTGTTTATATTCCTTAACGGTTTTACCGTTAACTAATATATCAACTTCGTAATTTTGTTTGATCATGTGTTTTGGAGACTTCTTACCCACTACAGGGATTTCTTGCTCCCACCTTGACCATAGGTATTTTAAATGAACTATCTACCCCTTAACTTATCCCAGAATGAATCTGGATCGAACCCCTTAATTTCTGGTTCTGGTCTCTCAAATGTTTGCGGTGGTTGTGGGTCACCAATCTTGTCGTAATCATTTATCAAATCATTTACGCCCAACTCTGCTACTCTTGACACCTCAGACCC
>JBBSXY010000013.1:0-4498 GCA_038045525.1 Nanobdellota archaeon
CATCAAATCCCACAGCAGCAGGATCTGCCCCGTATTGCTGGCTTATGACTTTCACACCAAGGCGTTCTCCATGCTTTTTCAGCTGTTCTATGGAGGCAGCACGGAAGGTGTCTGCGGCAGCAATAACACTGGAAATGTCTTTCTTTGAGAGAAAATATGAAATCTTCGCGATTGTTGTCGTTTTTCCTGTTCCGTTTATTCCTACAAAAAGAATGATATAAGGCTCTTTTTTATCCCTGGTTTTTTCTTTTATTTTCCCGATTATGTCGTAAGGCTCTATCAGAATTCCCCTGATAATTTCCTTCAAAACCTCTTTTATTTCATCTTCAATTTCCTTTTTTAATAGTTCTTTTCCGACAATCCTTTTTTTTAGTTCGGCGATTATTTTTCCCGCAACTTCGTAGGCAACATTATTTTCCAGAAGAAGAGTTCTCAAATCCTCTCCGTAGACTCCAAATTCCTTCTCAGATATTTTTATCTTTGACAATCTGGCAGATATTCCCTCAAAAAAACCCTTTTCCTCTCTTTCTGGTTTTGCAATTATCTTTTTTGTATTCTCTCTCTCCATTTCAGCATTTTTTTCTGCCCCAGAGAGTTTTTTTGCCCAGTTTGACAATTTTTCCCTAAAAAACTTGAACATGTTTTTCTTAGTTCTAGGATATTTATAATATTAACTGCGAGAAGAATCGGGGTTTTTCCTTCTGCCTCCCCATAAAAACCTTAAACATAAATTTTTATAAATAAAGACATCCTTTTTATTTTATCAAATTAAGCAATAAACTTCCGTCCATTAAAATCAGAAATATGGGAAAATTAAAATGAAAGGAATACTTGTTATCCTGGATGGTTTGGGGGATCTTCCTTCTAAACAGCTTGGAGATAAAACTCCGCTTGAAGCTGCAGAGATGCCGAATCTGGATTTCCTGGCAAACCGGGGGGAGATGGGGTATATGTACCCTGTAAGGCCGGGATTTGTTCCTGAATCAGACGAGGCGGTTGTTTCTATCTTCGGAAATGAACTGACAAACAGTTCGAGAGGGCAACTGGAGGCTAGGGGCGCTGGATTAAAAATGATGCGCGGTGATTTGGCACTGAGAGTTAATTTTGCAACGATAGACTCTTCAAAGTCAGGAAATATTATTGACAGAAGAGCAGGAAGAACTCTTACAACGGAAGAAGCGGAAATTCTTTCAAAAGCATTGAATAAGATTAAACTTCCGTGTGAATTTGAGTTCAAATCCACGATACAGCACCGTGCCGTCTTAGTCTTAAGGGGGGGATTTTCAGACAACATTACCGGCAACGATTATGCATATTCGAAAGGAGAAATGCCAACTGCAGAAAAAATAGGAACATTCAGTCCGCTGGATGAAGATGAAAATTCAATATATGCGGCAAATATCTTGAAAGAGTTTGTTGATAAAGCATATGAGGTTCTGGATACTCATCCTGTTAACGAAGAAAGAAGAAAAAAAGGATTAATGCCTGCAAATTATCTGATTATGAGGGGAGCAGGAATTGAAATTCCAAAACTCAAATTTTACAAGAGATGGATGGCTGTGACTTACATGCCTTTAGAAAAGGGCTTTGCGAAAATCTCTGGAATGACAAACTTTTCCTTTGATTATCCAAAACTTAAAAACCTGGATGTTTACTCAAGTTTGTGGGAAGGCCTGAAAGAGGCATGCAGGTCTTCAGAAAAATACCTGCAGAAGAACCATAAGGATTTTGATTACGCTTACATACACATAAAAGAGACAGATCTTCCAGGGCATGACAATAAACCATCTGAAAAAAAGCGCATGCTTGAGTATATAGACAAAACTTTTTTTAAGTTCCTGGCAGCATTTGCACCACCGAATAAAATCAAGGTCTTGGTTACAGGAGACCACTCAACTCCATGCAGGATGAAAGCACACAGTGCTGACCCTGTTCCTGTCCTTTTTTACAACCAGTCTGTCCCAAGGTTTAGTTTTCTAAAGAGGATCAAAATCCCGAGTTTCTTTAAAAAGGAAGAGCAAAATCCTGAAAAAAAAGGAGTCAAATTCTGTGAAGGAGAGGCAAGAAATGGAACGCTTGGAATTATTTTTGGGAAAGATTTACTGGAGAAAGTTGGGTTTAATAAGTGATTATTTTTTATTGCTAAAAACTGCATTATACTACAGCAATTGTTAAAAATGAGTAACATCTCCTAATCTAAATAAAAACCCATATCAAAGCATGATAACTTATACCGATATCTATGAGGTGGCAAGAAAAGAGAGATACTCTGAAAAGTTGCAGTCCTTAGGAAAAAATTTTGTTGAAGAAGTTGCAGAATATCTAAAAGATAAAAAAGAAGTGGCCTCGAAAGAAGATTATGTTTTTTCAGATGCCATAGCAAAAACTAAAAAACAGCTGGAAAATGCCATAACGCTTTTTAATGAGCTAATGCTCAGAAGGAGAAAAAAAATCCTTTCCCTTGTTCTGATAGCTGCAGAAACAGGGATTTCAAAGCAAGATTTTGAAAACATGCTGAGTTTTGAACGTGAAATGTTCGAGGAAATGATGAAATGCATTGACTATACGGACAAAAAAGTTAAGGAGATTCTTAACGGCAAAAAACAGACAGATGACAAAAATGAACTCATAATATTCAGAACAGGTGTGGAGGAGTTCATGGATTCGGAGGGAGAAAAGCTTGGACCATTTGAAAAAGGCCAGATGGCAAATATTTCAAAAGACATAGCAAAGATACTTATTGATGACGGCAAGGCCGATATCGTTGAAAGATAATTGACCAAAAAAGAAAAAGCCTGTGAGGGGAGTTGAACCCCTGACCTACGCATTACAAGTGCGCCGCTCTACCACTGAGCTACACAGGCATACTTAAAATTTAAAGAGAAGGATTAGTTTAAAAGATTTCTTATTTATGCTAACTGAATCTTAAAGACTTTTATAAGCATTCAGGAGAAGAGCTTCTGTTTCTTCCCACCCTATGCAGGAGTCAGTTATAGAGGTGCCATATCTTAGTTTTTTCGCATCAAAATTTGCAAGATTGTGGGGAATAAATTGCCTGCCTTCATTTAAATTAGACTCAATCATTATCCCGATTATATCAATATTGCCATTTTTTATCTGCTGGAGGACGTTCTCAAAAACCTTTGTCTGTTTTCTATGGTCTTTATTTGAGTTTCCATGGCTGCAGTCAATCATTATTTTCAGAGAAAGTTGATGGGCCTTAAGCTGAAGCTGGGCTTTTCTGACATTATTTTCATCATAATTTTCTTTGTTTTCACTTCCCCTAAGAACAATGTGAGTATAAGAATTTCCAGAAGTGTTCACAATGCAGGGAATTCCCAAATCATTTATTCCCAAGAATGAGTGTTTCTCTCTTGCAGACAATATAGCATTTACGGCGACCTGAACGTTTCCTTCTGTGTTATTTTTGAATCCGACAGGCATTGAGAGCCCGGAAGCCAATTGCCTGTGCTGCGGTGATTCAACTGTTCTTGCACCTATTGCTGCCCAGGAAACGAGATCTGAATTATACTGTGGCGTAAATGTTTCCTGATATTCTGTAGCAGAAGGCAATCCGATTTCTGCATTACTTAGCAAAAACTCACGGGAAAGATGCAGTCCAAGATTTATGTTACTTGAGCCATTAAGATCTGGATCATAGATTAAACCTTTCCAGCCAATGCTTGTCCTAGGCTTTTCGAAATAAGTCCTCATCACGATTAAGAATTTGTCTGAAATTTTGTCTGACAACTCCCCAAGCCTTTTAGCATATTCTTTGGCTGATTCAATATTATGGATTGAACATGGTCCAACAATCACCATAATTCTGGAGTCTTTTCCGTCCAAGACATCTTCTATGCTCTTTCTTCCGTGAAGGACTGTTTTTCTTGCTTTGCTTGTTCTTGGGAGGCTTTCTCTTAATTCTCTAGGAGAAATCAAAGTTTTATATTCAAGAATACGTTGGTCCACTATTCCATTTGAATCAGATGTTGAAGCCATTTTAAATTAAAAGAGATTTTAGAATTAATAGTCTGGCTAGTTAAGATACCAAAAATAATTTTTTTTCTGAAATATCATGTTTGAGCTACAATATTGATATATTTAAGTTTTGTTATTATGGAATTTTTGTCTGAAGTATTTCTTATTTGAGCTCTTTTTCCACCTTGAAAACGCGGATTTCACAAAGGGATAAAGGATAAATCTTTTTCAGCTTAAGGCTTAAGGGTTTTTGCATTTTTCCCTGGATTAATTCCTCAAAGACCGTTCTTGTGTCCTTGCTTTTGAGATAATTTATAATCTCTTCCCTGGCTTTTTCCCTGAGAGCCTTTCTAACAGAGCGGGAAACCTTTTTTCTAGTTATGAAGAAGGGCTTTATCGTGACTCTTGAGTCTTTGGTATCTGCAGAAAAAGAATCTTCCACATAATTTGTCCCTTTCCTGATCATTCTTCTGAGAAAGTAAGGCAAAATTACAAACTCTTTTGGATAAGCAGAAGCCTT
>JBBSXY010000014.1:0-1133 GCA_038045525.1 Nanobdellota archaeon
TATGGTTAAAAATAAAACAGATTTATGGGAAATAGATTCGATGTTGCTTAGTTGTAGGATTTTGGGGAAGAAAGTAGAAGAGCAGTTTTTCGGATTTATTTTAAGTGAGCTTAAAAAATTAAAACCTAAGAAAGTACGCGCCTATTATAAACCAACTCTCAAAAACAACCAAGTTAAAGATTTTTATAAAACTTTTGATTTTTATAAAATGAAATCATCTGAAATTGAAGATATTTGGGAACGTGATCTGGATAATTATGAGTTTAATCAGCATAGTTTTATAGAAATTAATAAATGTTAAATATGAAAGTAAAATTATACGATTTGTTATCCAAAATATTGGAAGTCCCAAGAGATAAGATGAATGATGAAATCTCTCCAGTTAATACGCCTACATGGGATTCTTTTAATGCCATTATGATGATAGTTGAGTTGGAAAAGGCTAGCGGCGTCAGTTTTGATATGAATGATTTGATGTCTGTTAAAGATGTCGGTGACATAAAAAGAATTTTAGATAAATACAATATTAAATATGAATGTTAAAGGAAAAACTAACAAGGATATCTGGCAGAAAATAAAAATAGGAGATTCTGCGTCTTTCAAAACAATTATCCGCAAAGATAAGGTGGCCGATTTTGTTTCTCTGTCGGGAGATAAAAATCCTCTTCATTCTGATAAAAAAATTGCAAAAATAAGGGGTTTTGAAAAACCAATTTCTCATGGAATGCTTTTAGCATCATATTTTTCAACTCTGGTTGGAATGCATTTTCTCAAAGATCATAACTTGTATCTGTCGCAGATTATTAATTTTATGAAGCCTGTTTTTGTCGGCGAAACTATTATTGTAAAAGGAAAAATCATAAACAAAATGGAATCGTTGCGCATATTGGAAGTTGAAACGGTTATTATAAACAAAAAAGGAGAGGAAGTCGTTAAGGGAATTGCAAGCGTAAAATATATTTAAAACCATGAAAAAAACAAACACTTTAATAATTGGCGGTTCAAGCACTTTTGGTAAAGCAATAGCCAAGGAGTTATTGTTTTCTAACCACAACCTTCTTATCTCTTTCTTTAAAAATGGGGATAAAAATGAATTTGCGGAATTAGTTGAATTATCAAAAGCCACGAAAAAT
>JBBSXY010000015.1:0-14994 GCA_038045525.1 Nanobdellota archaeon
AAAACATCTCAAAACCTTTAAAAACCAATTTCTCAATTAGTTAAACATGACACACGGAAAAGTTATCCAGTTCAGGAGAGGCAAAACGACGATTCATGAAAGGCACTTTTTGCTGGAAGTTGAAGGAAGCAAGAACAGAAAAGAGGCAGAGAAGTTTGTAGGAAAAGATGTTTCCTGGGAATCTCCTGCGGGAAAGATAATCAGGGGCAAGATCACAGGGCCACATGGGAATAAAGGCCTCGTAAGGGCGATTTTTGAGCGCGGGCTGCCAGGACAGGCACTTACAACAAAAATTGTTGTAAATCAAGGAGAAAAAAGATAAAATGGCAATCAGAAAAGCATCATCATACACCAAGATGCACGTTGTTCCCTACACGAGAATAAGCAGTGTTAAGGGAAAGGCTTACATCAAGACTGTTCCTCCGCAGGCCATTGTTAAATTTTCAATGGGTTCGTGGAAAATGCTTAAAGAGGGAAAGCTTCCGTATGTATTGACTTTGGTTGCTGAGGAAAGCGCACAGATAAGGCATAATGCCCTTGAGGCAAGCAGGCAATATGTAGACAAACAGCTGGACACAGATTTTTCCGGACAGTATTTTTTCAGGGTTATTCCATTTCCCCACCATATCCAAAGGGAGAACAAAATGCTTACAGGAGCAGGATCAGACAGAATGTCAACAGGAATGCAACTGTCTTTTGGAAAATCAGTCGGAAAAGCAGCACTTGTGAAAGAGGGCTCGAAAATCTTCATGATTGCAATAGCCACGGAAAAGGCTTCCCAGGCAGTAAGGGAAATTCTTAGGAGAGTCAAGCCAAAGCTCCCCTGCAAAACAAGGATAATTTACGAGTTTAGGAAGCCAGAGATGGTTATGGTTTAGGGTGGGGAATTTGAGAGATTGGCTTAATATAAAAGCAGGATAGCCTTCCTCTATTCTTAAACGGTTGTTTATATTAACTACATAATAGTAACAAAATAGAAACATTTATAAAGTTTGTTTTTCTGGGAAAAACATGGAAAAGACATTGAGAAAAATTATTTTGGGTGGAACATTGGCATTGGCTGGTCTAGCTGGATGCGGTGGTGGACCAACCCTTATAATAGCATATGATTCTCCAACCGCCAATGGATATGATGTTATAATAGAACATGGCTGGTCTGGAGGACGCAAATATCCAAGAGTGATTAGAATTGGAAATTTGAAAAATGATGATGGTAAATTCGTATTCGTTAGGGATGCTCAAGTTTATGGTTTTAACTATAATCCTGATTCTGAATTTGATGAAGTACATATCAATGGTGTCTTTCCAGAAAGATATTCTCTTGAAGATCTTGCTTCCATAAAGGAAATAAACAGAATTTATAAAGAAGTCATGAGCAGACAAAATAAACCACAATCAAACACAAAATAAAGAAAATGGAACTCAAAGAAACACCAAAAAATTCATGGAAATACTTGCCGCATGTGTTTGTATCAGTTTCTGCTGTGGCATCGCTTCTTTATTTATCAACTTCTATTCTTTTAGGAACATACAATCCTTTATATTGGAGTGAAAAGAATAGGCAAAAAGAAAGAGAATGGCAAGAATACAATGCTATTGTGAATCAAGTAATTCAATGCGTGGATAGAGATGGGGTTCCTGGACTTAGCGTTAAGGAGATAAATGAATTATACCAAAGAGCAGGAATTGATTTTGAGGCGCCACCACAACCAGATTTTGAATCATATTTATTTTTGGAGGGGAGTTTTAAACGCACAAGACAAGAAGTTAAAGGTCCATCATTAACAAAAAATGACTTGGAAAGAGTTGCTGCAAGTTGCAAATAAAAGATAAAATGACACAAAAAAATAAATCACAATCAAACACAAAATAAATAAAATGGCACAAAGAACACAACCATTAGACTTTGAGAAATACCAGTATGGTGCGTCGGCTGCAAGGCTGTTGGCATCTGAAGACAGTGCGAGATATGCTCCAAGCGCGCTTGAAGTTCTCGCAGGAAAAAAAGGGCTTGATCTTGGAGAAGAGGCTTTGGGATTTGTAAGGGGAACACAGGCTTCTGAAAAGGGTGTTAAGACAGCTATTAATGTTTATGCCGGAAAATTCGAAGAGAAAAGGGGAAAATACAGCCCTGCCCAATTAGTTGACTGGTATAATCCTATTTTAGGTGACCTTGGCGCTGATTCAAGGGACAAAATAGCAAACTATCTTGGGAAATATACAGAGTCTCTTCAGGATATAAGGGACAATTTCAACGATGCTACTAATACTCTTGACAAAAAGGCGAAAAAAGGCAAGTTCACCCAGACTCAAATAAATCTGGCCCAGGATATATTAAAGAAATATCAGGAAGTCTTGAATGTTCTTGGAATACTTGACAATTACAAGTTTGAAACTTTGAGGCCTGACGCAGTCGATGCGGCCAGAAAACAGGATCTTGAAAATCTGGCCTCTAGGCTTTAAAATAAAATGAGCTTTAAAGATAAACTACAAAATTTATGGAAATACTTGCCAGTTGGTTCTGCGATAGCATATGAGCAGGGAATTAGTAGACGAAATGAAGTTAGTAGACGAAATAAAGTTAACTCATTTGAAGTTGGCTCAATTGGAAAACAATTTCTTCACACAGTATATCCTGCGATAGTGGGTGCTTTTTTAGCGGCTTCATTTATGCATGGAACACCTAATGTCAAAAAATGGCCTGAAATTACAGAACACAGAGAAAGAGCAAGGCAGGAAGGCAACCAGTTATATGATAAGGCATTTGAATGCGTTGAACAGGACGGAATTAAAGGTTTAACGAGTTTAAAAGAAATATATGAGTTATACTCAAGAGCTGGAATATCTATAAAACTTGATCATATCAGTCAAGAGAGAAGACTTAGTGAAATTCCAATAAGAAACAATCTAAAAAAAACCGACTTAGAAAGAGTTGTTGCAAGCTGTAAAGCTGAAGGAAAGTTAGAATAATAATCACTCAATCAAGTCCTTTACGAGATTGGCCATTGTTTCCAAAAAATCCTCGGCACGGTCCTGCCAGGCATCTATCTCAACGCCTTTCAGGCTTTTTATTTCCCCATGGGCTATTTTTTTGTGAAGAAAAAGCAAATCACGGTACCATATAACATATTTCATTTTTAATTTTCCAGAGTCAACAAAAGTGTTTTTCAAATCAACTGCCACATGCTCGGGAGATGCAGGAGAAATGTTTGCTGCAATAAGGGCTGCATGCGCAGAGTCCACCATGGCCCAGTACAAACCCTCTATGGCATTTAATTCAGAAACCTTGCTCCTCATAATGTGCAGGGGAGCTCTTTGCAAAGCACTGTAAATCGCCTCAGGTGTTGATTTTATTTTCCCCTTTAAAAGGAGGCTTTTGAGAGGATTGAAAAATCCCGCAAAGTCTATCATTGCTTCCCCATACCTAAGAACATTAAGCACAACAGGATCTCCTCTCATCAAATCTTCCCACCATGTGCTTAATTTGACTGTGTTTATATGCAGGCTCTGTCCGTATGGATTCGCTTTTATGAGTTTTCCAAGCTCTTCACGGTACCACGCAATCAGCTCCTCGTCCCAATTTACAGAAACATCGTCAAGAAGAAGTATTATGTCAATGTCAGAGCCTGTAACTGTGGTTTGTTTTGCCGTCGAACCGAAGAGAACTATTGATTTCACGAGCTTGTCAAATTTTCTGTAAGCCTTAGTTGCAAAGTCCATTGCTATGTCAGACTCTTTTTTCAGATGTAGCGTTGGGACATTCTTAGGAATTTTTGTTTTTGCAGAAGCGCTCTTTCCTTTATTTTTTTTGGACATTTTTAATTTAGATTGTTAACATGCAAACACAATTTAATTTTATTAAATCCCAATAACTTATGTTCACGCCTTTTATTTAACACTTTTATCTGTCCCCTTCTATATTCTTTAAAATATATTATCAAATATACTTTTTAAATCTTAATCATTCCATAGGCCTTCCGGACATTCTTCCGCCCTGTGCACCCTGGATTTGCCCACCGAGTTCTGTGGGAAGCCTTGAAAACCCTGCTCCAAAAGTCTCGTAATTTATCTGTGGAAGCGTTTGTCCAAGGCCAGAGAAATATCCCTGATAAAGTCCCGGGGCCTGCGACCAGTAGGGAGCCATTTTCATTCCGTAAATAGGAGAGCCGACTGCCTCCAAAGTTTCCTGAAATGGTGGTGTTTTCCAATGTTGCCACCAGGCAGCTGCCTCGATGATTTTTCTTGCTTCAAACCCTTTTTTCCCGAGCTCTTGCATCATTTCTTTTAAAGGAACATTTCCCATTCCCATTGGAAGCTCTGTGTGCTCGAAGCCAAAATTATCTGAAAGATGAACATGCTTCAATAGAGGGGCGATTTTCTTTGTTTCCTCAATCAGATCTTCCTCGCTGTATCCAAATTTCCTGAGCATGTTTATGTGGCCAACGTCCCATGTTGCTCCTATGAGTTTTTCAGCCTGCTTTTTTGCATCATTTTCTGAAAGCCCGTTTGAAACAGCATTCTTTACAAACTGTTCCCTGGACTTTTCGACAACATTTTTTACATCTGCTCCTGTGCTTAATGCAAAGCCTGCAGGAGGATTTTCTATGGTTAGAATTGGAACGTTTTTTCCTTTCAGCTTATTGTAGGCTTCCCATGCAGCATTTCCAAAAGATTCAGAGGATTTTTCTATCGCAAATTTCTCAAGCGGGACATATATTTCGGGTGTGACTTTTTCCAGCCCCTGAATAAGATGAAAAAGAGCCTCATTTCTTACCTGAGGATTTAGGGCTCTGGATAAATTTTCTACTTTTCCATTTTCATCAACACCGACTATTTTTTTGTATTCTCTTGCTGCATTTTCCAGAAGTTTTTTCTCTTCTTCTGCTCTGGAATTTTTAACAGCCTTGTCAAATGCGCTATAAGCGGTTTTTATGGCCTGGTCTGCATATATTGATGCGGCATGTATCTTTCTTATTTGTTGTGATTGCACTGGTGTCATATTCTTCAGTTCCTCCAGGGCTTGTTCTGAAATCGCTTTTGGATTATTTTGAGCAACTACCCAGTTAGCATATAATAAGAGTGATACAGGATCGGCATCTTCAAGGATTTCATCAACCCTTTGTCTGTTTATTTCAATCTGGGAAATTGTATTATCCCATTCTGTTTCATTCAGGAATTGTAATTGTTTTTCTGCTGTTCTTGTTTCCATTTTTATGCCTTCTTCACCAGGTCTGAACACCTTTTCAGGCTCGATAGGGGCAAGCCTTCCTGTTTCCCTATTGATGACAATCATCCTCCTGTATTCTTCCCCTTCTTTTCTCTTTGAGGGAGGCAGAAGCTGGCTGCTTGGAATTCCTTCTGCAGTATGAAAATTTACAGGGATGTTTCCATCTGGATTTAGTTCATGCGCCCTTAGAAGAGTCTCTGTGACTTTTCTTTCAGATGTTTCCCTCTCTACTTCGCTGAAACCGCCTCCTCTTGGGTCAATGCCTGAAACGTCCATCACGGGAGCATGAAGAGAAACATCAACTCCGGTAAGCTTAGAAAGTCTATGGACTTCTTTCAGCTGCTGCTTTGGAATCGAATCAAAAATTTCAGGGGATACTGCTTCTACCTCTATGTTTTTTGCTCCTGAAGACAGTTTTGTGGAAACCTCTTGGAGGATGTTCGCTGTTCGAGGGTCTGTAGTCATTCCAAAAGATCCTGCAGGAATATAACCCGTGTAAGAAGGGGTCAGTGAAGAATAACCTCCCTGATAAATATCTGAGATTCTGTATTCCTTTCTTTCCTCTGCCATTTTTCGTGTTTATAATAATCTGGAGTTATTTAAATAGTTTTTTGGATAAAAATAAATGCTAATCATAATCAACTCTTCGGCAATCTTGGCCTGTATTTTTGATGTTCTGTTTCAAGTTGATTTTTTCTTCCTTCTCTTTCAAAATCAAATCTCTCAGGTCTTTCAAATCTTTCAGGACTGGATTGTTCTATCTTTGGCTCTGACTGCATGAAAAATCTTTCCTGGTTTACCTCTTCCCTAAAACCAACTATTCTCTCTCTTCCAACCTGATTAAAATCTATTTTTTCAGGAGAAGTTATTCCTGGTTCTGAGAAATACTTTGGCTCGTTGGCATTTCCTGTTCCAGAGGTGTACTTAAATTCATCTTCAGAGCTGTTTCCATTTGAAATTGTTGCCGAACTCCCTCTTGAACTCCCAACGAAAACAGGCCTTGGCGCAGAGCCAGCAATCCTTTCAAGAACAGGTGCTCTTGATTCTTGCTCTCCTGAAAGATGCATGAACTGGTGAAACTCAGGGCTCTGCAGACTCAGACTTTGATCGTCAACATCTTCTTCCAGTTCTGATTCTCCCGATTCTTCGTTCCCTTCGTGCCTTTGAGTTTTAGATTTTTCAGCGGACTTTTTAAATAAATCTCCAAGCTCCCCAAGTTCCCTTTCTTTTTTTTCAGTGATTTTCTTTTCCTGTTTTTTCTTTAAATCGTCCAAGCTTGGACGATTTTCTTTTTTTGGCATTTGTACTAAAAGAAGGGGGAAGTATATAAAATTGCCTTTTTTATCCTAATTAGGCTGTAAAAACTAATATTTATCTCGCTTAATAGTAGTTATGTGCAATTTCTTTTTGGCGCTAGCTATTCTCTACCAATCTTACAACTCTATGAGCTTGTGGACTCCTAATTCTATCATATCGTGCCCATAGATCATGATGAAATACTACATAAGATGCTTGAGGAAACATTGGAGCTATTATTTCTGTATGCCCAACACCAAGTATAACCACATTTGGTTTTCTCTCTCTAATTTGTTTTACCATAAATTCATCACGTTCATCAGAATCAAAAAAGTACTCGGGAAGTAAGACTTCAGCTAAAGATAATGGTCTATCAGGAAGAATCAATTCCCTATCTCCGTAAATAATTGCAGAACCGCGTTTATGATAACTTGAAGCAATGGTATCAAAAAAAGTACCTTTCCTTGCTATTCCTCTATTTACTAATTGATCATAGTTTGTGGGTAATTCTACCAAAACTTGAGAGGGCACTCTATGCTCTAATTGCTCATCAATTCTTCTCAAAGTTTCCTCAAGTACGAAACTACTATGACATACCCCAAAGATTTCCATAATACTACTTTATAGTGGTTATTTAAATATCTTTCTGTTCTTACGCGCCCAAAAGAAACTCTCCTCACTCCTTCGGAGTTCGGTCGGTACGTTGCACTCTCGCTACGCTCGGCTCACTTAACACGGGCCTTTAAGCGTAACATTAACCTCTGCTAAGCTGACTGTTAAGCATAAGAAGCCATTCCATGGGCCTTTTTATAGATGTCAAAAATCTTGAACGTGGTTTCCTTTGCTTTTTGTTCTGCAAGAGGCCTTAGATGCTCTTCTTCTGCAAAGGATTCTTTTTCAGGCCACCAATTTTTTATTTTTTCTTTTTTTCCTCCAAGTTCTTTACCAACACCGACACTGCCGGTTTCAGCACTTGGCTTATCATAGGCACCGAATAATGCTGCAAAAGGATTTGAGGCATCTTTTCTTTTTTCCGGTTTTTCGTTTTTTTCTTCGAGAAAAAAGTTTATCTCGTCCTGGATTTTTTCCAGGCTTTCCCCTGTGGCTCCCTCGATAAGTTTTAGAACATCTTCCATGTCAGACGCCTCGAGTTCTTCCTCAAATTTTTTTAGCTCTTCGGAATTTAGGGCATATGCCTTGAAGGTGATCTCTGCTCTTCCGCCAAAAGCATAATGCGCCTGTTGAGAAACACGCTGGGGAATGCCGCGGAATTTAAATTCCACGAGGGTGCAAAAATAATAATCCCTCTTGGTTTTCATTCTTTCAAATTCCCTTGGAAGCACCCCTGAAAGAGCCTCTTCCTGCGGTTTTATTTTCTGTTTCCCAAGAAGGACTAGCTCCAGAAGAATCGTATTAAATGCCTTGACAAGCGCAGGCTCGCGCTCTCCACCGATTGATTTCATCTCCAGCTGCTGTGCTGCTCTGAGATAAGGTTTTGCCCATCTCGCATAAAGTTTCATGGAATTGACCTGGCTTGCTAAATAAGCTTTTTCCAGTTCATACCTCTTTCTTAATTCTTTTTCCGAGTGCTCCAACCAATCATTAAATTCAAGGACTCTCGGGCGAAGAATTCGCTTTACACGGTCATTTAAGTCTAACTTATCGACATCCTCTACGTTTTTGGAAAAAAGAAAAGCATCAATTAGGGTCTGAAATCCTGCTTGGCCTAGAGCCATAGCCTTTATGCTGGAGTTTCCTTTGTTGATATCGACTTTATCCATCCATATCTGTTTCAAGGCAAGTACGGCCGCCTCTTTTTTCTTTTCGTTTTTCAAGTCATCATAATTGCTTAATCTGATTCTAAACTCTTTAAGGTCATATACAATATTTAAAACGCTTCTCAGGACAGTGTTCACGTCTCCGAGGATTTTTGTTCCCTGCTGCTGCATTACAGTTGCTCTCTGGCCCAATTCAGCGAAATGTCCTGAACCAGGAGAGGAAGTGAAATTATCTATTATTTTTTCTGCACCGAGTCCAAAATCATTCATAAGGTCGAGAATGAAGAAATAAACCGGCTCCAGAGTTTCTGAGGAAGAATCATAAACAAGTCCGTGTTTTGCAAGTGGCTGCTCCTTTATCTCCTCTGCCGGAATATTTGATGGATGTTTATATTTTTTTAAAAGCTCTCCTCCGTTTTCTGCGTATTTCTTCGGGTTTATCTTTCCCAATATTTGGGCTATGCTGGCCATCATAATTATAACAAGATTTGTCTGTTTAAAAAAGGTTTCTCTTATTTTATCTGAAAAAAAGCCAGATTAAAAATAACTAAATTTAAAAATGAGATACGCCTTTGTAAAACATGGGGCTTTTTGGTTTTGGGAGAAAGAAGAAAGTGCTGGATCTTACCGAGAATTACAAAAGAAATATAGAGAAGGCTGAACAGGCGAGGACTTTACGAAAGAACTCTCCCGCTTCCTCAAGAGCAGACCCTTTCTCTTTTTTTGATTCTCCTGCAGCCACTGGTTCTTACTCCCCAAATGATGTTTTAGACCTTTCTTCATCGGAAGAGAAAAAGAAGAGGCTGGCAAAAAGGATAGCTGAAATGACAGAAAAGCTAGAAGACATAGGAAATCAGATTTATCATCTCCAGCAGAGGCTTGAGGTTCTTGAGAGAAAAAACGATATAAGAAGAGTTTAATATTAAGTGAGCTGTAAATTAAACGTCACCTAAAAGAGAAGATTTTTCAATTTCGTAAGCAACCCCTCTCAAATTAAGGGTGGGTGGTCAGGGGGATGCCGAATTCTGAATTACGCCTAACATATGACATTTACAGAAGCCGCTCACCAAAATTGTGATTATAAAATAAGTGGGCGATTTGGGCTGAGAGGGTGCAACCCTCGAACCTGTAAATGTCTGTTAAGTCGTCCGAACTTTGGCAGAAGTGAGAATGCAATGGGACCGAGCCGAAGGCGAAGGAGTCGTGATTGCCTATTTTGTAGGGTGGGGACGGAAAAAGCTTTTTGTTTCATTTTTCTAAAAAGAAGAAATTTGAGATGGGGACGATAGTTAGTTTCAGTTAGATTAGACACAAGTTTTAAAAAACAACAAACAACTCTCTTTAGTATGGAAATAAGAAAAGTTCAGATTGGAGATATTCCACAAATCAAAACAATAGCAGATTCTCTAGTTGTAACTCCAAAAACTAAAGATAAGAATTTTGGGTTTTATGACTATTGCTTAAATCAAGAACAATATCAAAGAAGAAGGCAAAGCGACTTATTTTTAATTGGTTGCATAAATTCAGAAATTGAGGGATTTTGTATGGCTTATGACTCTGGATTTGTAAAAAAATTAATTGGGCAAGAACCTCAATTAAAGAGTGATACAATTTTCCAATATCTCGCAGGATTGCAAGAAGATTATGTCTATATAGACCAATTAGCAGTAAGAAAACCAAAAACATTTCTTGGTAGTGTTTGTGCCTATAGTTTAGTAGATAGAGTAAAAGAAATGTCAAGGTGTAAGGATTCTTTAATTGGAGTTGTTTCTCATTTCCCTTGGAGAAATGAACCTGCAATTAGATTTTGTAAACATCAAGGAGTTAAGTTAATAGAAGAAATAGGATATAGAGATAAAATTATTTTTGGAGTTTATAGACTAGAATTAGTTTAAGTTAAAAGGATTAAACTTTGTATTTGTATCATAAGTGTCTATGTCTTCTGCTTTTTTCAAGAATCCTACAATTTTATAAGTTATTGGTGTTGCGATAATTTCATAAGCGACTTTGAAAGCATAACCTGATAAAATTGCTAAAACTAAAATTCCTCCAGAGACAACACCATAAAATGCTATTGAAACAAACAAAGCAGTATCTACTCCCTCGCCGACAATTGTTGAGCCAATTGTTCTTGTCCAAAGATGTTTTCCTTTAGTTCGCAGTTTCATTTTTGCCATGACAAAAGAATTAGAAAATGAACCTGCCCAATATCCAATAATTGAAGCCAAAACAATTCTTGGCACTGAACCCAAAATAGCAACATATGCCTCTTGATTTGGCCATGTTGGAGCAGGAGGCAGAAAGCCAACAATCCAATAAATCAAAGACATAAAAATTAAAGCAACAAAACCTGTCCAAATAATTTTCCTTGAACGAGCATAACCATAAACCTCAGTAAGTATATCTCCAAAGATATAAGTTATTGGAAAAATTAAAACTCCTCCTGTAAAAATTAAAGGACCTAAACTAAAAAGTTTTGTTGCAACCGTGTTTGAAATCATTATTGTAGCAACAAACAATGTAGAGATTATGCTAAAATATTTTAAAGATTCTTTTTGTTCAACCATTTTAATATGTAGGATTAGCTGGCTTAAAACGCTTTCGTTTCGTTGTCCGTGCCCACATCTCAATTATTAAAATTCTGGAACGAAGTTTCAGCTATCTTTCGTGCTTTTTCCGGCGGGTGGGGGTTGGAAATGAGCAATCACGATTCGACTTAACTACTATTAAGCAAGGAATTTGGGTAAATCCTGCAAGAATTTTCCAGATAAGCGCTGTTAGTTTCTCCGACTATACAACGTGGGGTCGGATTGCGTCCGCAAAGTTTGAGGTTCGGTGTGTTTTAGAGATTGGTGTTGTATCTAAATAGTAGTAAATAATAAAAACATTTAAATACCCAATGAGTTTAATATTGACTATGAATCTATCATATCGTACTGATAGCATGGGCGGAAAGCCAAAAGGAGTAGCTGAAAGTCCAACAAAAGCGTATAATCTATTGTGGATTTCTCCAAGTTTTCCTGTATCTGGTGAACAATTTCGGCAACCAATACCCAATCAGACTGTTGAAAATATGCAAGGAATTGCAGAAAGAAATCCATACGTTGATGTGCAACTTTGGGTTGATTCAAGACGTATGACGGATGCCCAAATAGGATGGTTGGAAAAGATGATTGGAGAATGCCCATCCAATAATATGTCATTGCTTGATATTCGCACTGTCTCTGAATATAACAATCACTCATTTTATAATCAACCAGATGATTCTCCTAACTGGCGTATAGATAAACATTCTCTAATTTGGAGACAGGTTGATGTAGCAAGAATATTAGCTTGTTTACAAAGCGGTCATGATCAAGTTTTTTACTCAGACGCAGATATCACTAATTTAGTGGTAGATTCTGCTGAAGTTCAAGGTAGACTAAAAAAGCACGGAATAATTTTAGGTGGAGCTGTTGATGAAAAAAGTGGTTATCCCTGGTATGAAAATCAGTTCTTTGGCTTTGATGGAAGAAAACGTGAATTTTTTAAGTTATTATACAATAGGACATTAAGAGATGTTGCTATGAAAAGAGAAAATGGCTATATGAGTTACATAGATCTAATCAACAGTGAATTAAAAGGAAAGGAGAAAATTGATACCAGAGATATTGTCTTTCAAGCAAGATATGACGGAACAGTCGCACTTCATCCAAGACATGGCGAACAAAGGCAATCATAAAACACCAACCTCTTTCTTATTATTTCTCAAAATCAAAGATTTTGACTATTTTTTAGCCCGAACCTCAAATTGAATATAACATATGTGATTAAGAGACCTGAAAGGCACGAGCGGAGTGAAACGGAGCGACAGTATGACGGAGGGCGGCGGCGTAGTTTAGATTATTCTTCAATATATTGAGAGTATTCATCAATAATAGTGTCGCTAACTTTACAGCTCAATATTAAGATTTATTAATACTTCCTTCTATTTTATTCTATGAAAGACTTGGAAAAAAAGGCACGCGCTTATGCGCTGAAAAATGCGCTTAGCCATGAAGGAAAAGCGCAGACAGGAAGTGTAGTTTCTGCCCTTTTCAATGAAGGCCTGAAGCCAGAGGAAGCGAGAAGATTCGGAAAAGATATCAGTAAAATTGTCGGTGAAGTGAACAGCTTGACTTTAATTGAACAATCAAAGGAATTTGAGCAATTAAAGTCTTTGATTTCAGAAAGGCATGGTAGAGAAGGCCTGCCCGAACTTCCTGGCGCCAAAAAGGGGAAAGTTATCATGAGGTTTGCCCCTTCTGCTTCCGGACCATTTCACATAGGCCATGCCCTTACAGGCTCGTTGTCTTATTTGTTTGTCAGAGAATATGGCGGAAAGTTTTATGTGAGGATTGAAGACACAAATCCTGAAAACATTTATCCAAAAGCGTACGGAATGATTGAAAAAGAAAGCAAGTGGCTTTTTCCCGGAAAATTCCTGAAAATCCTGGTTCAGTCAGACAGGATGGGAATCTATTATGATTGCGCGGAAAAACTCCTGAAAAAAGAGGCGGCCTATGTCTGCATATGCTCACCGGAAAAGTTCAGGGAATTTGCGGAGAAAAAGGAAAATTGTCCATGCAGAAAGTTAAATGTAAATGAGAATCTGGAAAGATGGAAGAAGATGCTTAGCAAGGAAAAAAACGCATTCAAAGAAGGAGAAGCGGTCTTAAGGTTTAAGTGGCCAAATGGAATGAAAGACAAAAATCCTGCCATGAGGGACTTTCCGCTCGCCAGAATAAATCTCACAAGGCATGTCAGGCAGGGAAAAAGATACAGGGTATGGCCGCTGATGAATCTCGCTGTGGCTGCAGACGATATTGATATGAAGATGACTCATATTATACGCGCAAAAGATCACAGAGACAATGCAGAAAGACAGAGAAGAATTTACATGGCTCTCGGTTTGAAATCAACTCTGCCATGGACAGGATTCCTCGGAAAGATACATTTGAAGGACATGGAACTGTCATCAACAAAAATGAGGAAGGATATAGAAGGCGGAAAATATTCGGGATGGGACGATCCAAGGCTTCCGACAATCGCATCTCTGAAAAAGAGAGGTTACAAACCAGAGGCTTTCTGGAACTTTGCAGAACGGATTGGCTTGTCAGAAAACGACAAGGTTATGGACAGGGAGGAATTTTTTAAGCTACTTGATGATTTCAACAGATAATTTATTTAATTGAATAATCAAATACTTCTAAAAATTGTTTATATGCCTTAGCATACATCTTTAATTTAGAATTGTTTGGATTAGTTTCCACGGCTTTTTTGCATACCCCCCATGCTTCTTGGTGCCATCTTTTAGAATAGTCATGATTTGATCCAGTAGCTGCTTGGTGCCGAAGCCTATTAACAAGTGAAATCCACGATTCAATATTTTTAGGACTTTCACGAACCATATCCACCAAATCCCTAAAAGCTATGGAATTTCTTCTTCCTTTCAATGCATCCACCATCATTCCCATTTTATTTAGGGTCTATTAACCTTTATTAAAATTTATATTCAATAAAGACATTTAACAGGGATAAAAAGATTTTTAAATGATATTTTCTTAAATATATGAGTAAAAAGAGGCAACATGAGGACGCAAAATAAAAAAGGTTTATCGGACATTGTTACCACATTGATAATAATCGTTCTGAGTTTGGTCGCTATAGGAATTGTGTGGGTTGTCGTAAGAAACCTGGTTGAAGGCGGAGCAGAGCAGATAGACGTTAACCAAAAATGTCTCAGCGTCGAACTGAGTGCTCTTACAGTTAACGAAACTTCTTCGGGCGTATATGCTGTTACACTAAGGAGAGGTCCTGACAGTGAGGGAGATATTGGAGTGAAGGTTAATATCTTCCAAGGGACTACATTGAACAGCGGAGTATTGGATTTCGGAACTGTCGGCGATATCGATGCTATTGGGACAGTTACAAGAACAGTGAATACAAATACCGCAACACCAGTAAGTGGCGGGGACAAGATGGAATTCACGGCATTCTTCCTGGATGTTTCAGGAAACGAACAGCTCTGTTCACAGACCAAAAGTTTTGAATTTTAATTTTTCTTATTCGGTTTTTTGATGATTAGCAAGAGCAGGATTTGTATAAAGAGAAATTTTAATAATAAGAGGTGGTCATTGTTAATAATAGACTTAGATGTTATTTCATTAACAATTAATTAACAGGCTTTTTATTAGTAATAGATTACAATCAACAGTTAAACTTAAAAACCAGTTTTATCTGATAAGAGAATGACAGCTGAAGGCCGAGGTTGTCGGCACATCCATCACTGAAATCAATAAGGATTTTTCTAGTCGTAGCTGTCTTTGCCAGGTTTTTTCTGAGAAGATTTTTATACCATATTCAATTAAATTAAATTGTGGCGAATGTGGTCTAACGGTTATGACGCACGGTTGTGGTCCGTGAAAAGGGAGTTCGACTCTCCCCTTTCGCCCTTTCGTTTGGCCAAGCCTGGACGAACGCTTTTAAAGAGGTGAAAAAATGAAATTACTTTTTGTCTGCAAATACAACGCATTCAGAAGCCGGGTGGCTGAAGAATATTTTAATAATGTAGTCTCTGATAAAAGAATAATGGCAATCAGCAGGGGAATCATAATGGGTCAAGATTCAGACAGCGCTCAGAGACAAATTTCAAAGTCTATTCTTGGAGTGGAT
>JBBSXY010000016.1:0-1855 GCA_038045525.1 Nanobdellota archaeon
ATTAGGTGCTCCATTGGGTCCATTAGGATATGGTGCCTTTAAGGGTGCTGGTAGATTCAGTGAAGCAGCTGTTAGTGGATTAGAAAAGCAGGCATATAGCAAAACAACTGCTGTTACAAGTTCTGGTAAAATATCAAGATACCTTTTGCATAATATGATATTGCCTGTTAAAAGTGTGTTTGATAGAATATCAGAATCTGCTGGTAAATTAGGGAAAATAAAGGGTCAACAGATATCTTACGAACAACAGCTAGCTGGTCAATCATTAACAGAAGTATCCAATTACGCAAGAATAGCAAAACAAGCAACGCCACAAGATCTCAATTGGTCAGAAAGAATATTGGCCAATAATGCTAATGAATTAAGAAGAGGAGTTGGCGGTTTTAATAATGTTGATGATATTATAAAGTCTTATGCAGATGCTGGTGTTGAGTTGCCACAAAATGTTAAAGATTTAATGAATGCCAGATATGCTGCTACCAAGATAACATCTGAACCATTAGCCGATGTTGGTGCTAGATATTTTAGCAGAACCAAACAAATAATAGATCCAAGAACTGGTCAGCCAGTTGTTGTCCCAGAGAATACCATTGCGCCAGAATTTGAAACATTAGCAGAACAAGCAAGAAGAGCAAGAACCAAAGAAACTTTTGTCAAAGCACTAAATAAAGTTGACAGAGAAAGAATTGTTGGGAAACCAATCAATTTTCGTGGAGCATTTGGAGATAAAGCACCCAGTACATAATGGCTAACAACTACGGAAGAAAATGCTGTTAGATTTGGCAAAGATGCAAAAGCTAGATCGATGGGGTTTGATTTTATACCCGGTGTTGATGATACAAGGGTTGGTACTCAGGGTATTAGGGTAGAAAAATTAGGCATAAAATCTGATGCTAAATTATTTGATACAAGAAAACAAAAAATACCTAAAAAATTACTAAAAAAATTAGGATATGGCGATAAGAAAGATGATATCATAACTGGTGTGATCCCCGGTAGTGATAGAGAAGTTTTAAATTTATATATTAAGAAAGCTGGATATGATGGCGCTATATATGAACATTCTAAGGGAAATACTCATACCGCTATTTTTGATAAAAAGAATGTTTTTGATGCAACTCCAGGCATATTCAAAAGTGTTGAAGATTTTTATGATCAAGCAAAGGCATCTACTCGCTTTGATGTCGGGGTAACAAAAATTAAGTCTGCTAAAATGAGAATAGCACAAGAAACTAGTCCGTTTTCTAGTGCGGTTATAAGAGAAGAATTTGATCCATCATTAGTAGAAGATAAGATAGCAAAAGAACTTGTAGAGGCAGGCGATGCTAGAGTTAGAAACTTGCCAGTAGAAGAACAGTATGGTGTAGCACTAAAAATAGCGAGAGAACAATTGGGTGGGGCCAGGGACAAGAGATTGGTATCTGGATTGGCGGCTGAAGTAACGAATATTAAAACAACTTCTGATGCATTTGATCCTAGATTTGCTACAAGTGCCGACGAAGCTATCGGAACATTAACGGGAACAGTTAATTCTCAAGCAAGAAAGGGAGCTATGATTAAGGCCTATCTAGAAGCAGAGGGCGGATTTGATAACTTACCCAGAGAATTAAAAGAGCTATTAATTGAGGAAGGTCCAGATGCTTTTATAGATAGAATAAATCAAAAGTACAGAAGTCTGATAGAATCAGAATTAAAGGCTTCTGGCAAAGGAGATTTAAGTAGAGAATTTAATGAATTTATGGACACACAGTTGGCCATTATTGACGGAGTACAAGATACTAACTCGCTTATAAATAATCTAAAGAGACTACAATCTTTAAAACTTAGCTTTTCATTTATACCTAATGCCTTTCAA
>JBBSXY010000017.1:0-1087 GCA_038045525.1 Nanobdellota archaeon
CAACTGCAGCAGCCATTTTATCCCTCTTTTCAAGCCTTTCTTTTTTAAATCTTAGTTTTTCAGTCAATTCAGCAAGCTCGGCCCTTATAAATTCTCCATCAGCAACAGCCTTCACCTTTATTTTTGAAGGGGGATTTTTTATTCCTCTTCTCCAGATAAACTCGTTTAGATATTTGTCAACCTTAATTTTTTTTAAATCCCTGTCATAAAGTTTCATGTGTCTTACCAGAAATTCTTTTATTGCCCTTATGGATTTCGGGGCTCTTCTGTATTCCGCCGTTTTTATGAATTTTCTTCTGAGAGGAATTATAAATTCTCTTTCCTTGTTTTGGCCAAGCTTGGAAGAAGTTTCTTTTTCTCCTGTCTTGGTTTCTGGTTTTTTTATTCCTTCAGCCATTTTATGTTTTTATCCGAAATGAGACTTTTTCTGTCTCCTTGGTTTAATATGCAATTTCGTTCTTCTCCAAGATCTCCTATACCTGGTCATTGAAGAGGGGTGGACTCTTTTTCCTTTCCCATATTTTTTAAGGACAGTCCACACAGGTGCCCATTTTGTCTGTCTTCCTTTCTTTGCAAGCCTGGCTTTTTTCTCAGGATTTTTTATTCCCATTTTATACTCTCAAGAAATTTTTTCCCTTTTTCAGTTAATTTCCTCCCTGATTTTATTTCCCCCACTCCTTTGATTTTTTTTGTTATCTCTGTAAATCCTGCTCTGTCTGACTGTTGCAGAATTGTTCTTATTATTTTTCCTCCTGCCCTTTTGAATCTCTCAGGCTTGAATCCCCTGTTTTGCTTGCTTCCGTATTTCGTCCTTAGCCTGTTAACACCTATCGTCTTATTCCTGTAAATCTGCCTCAGGATGCTTGCAGCCCTCTTGTGCCAGAAATCAACATCATCTATAGGCCTTTCTTTTGAAGGGCTGGATTTTACATACGCTGCCCATTCAGGATTTTTGAATTCCAGAATTTTTTTCAAGGCCTCGGCTAATTTTAAATTGTAATTCTGAGAATCCATCTCATAAACAGGATTTTTTTCCATATTATTCAGGCTTGCCTTGCGGCAATAGATGACAAAAAGTCATTTACCT
>JBBSXY010000018.1:0-3064 GCA_038045525.1 Nanobdellota archaeon
AAAGAGAGAGAGTTTAAAAATATTATGTTTTTTTATAATCCATGTTAACCCCAGAACAGATAAAAAATCTCAAGGAAGAGCTGATAAGGCACATAGAGGCTTCTTTTCCAGAAGAAAAAAAAGAGTTCGCAATATCGCAGATAGAGACTATGGACTCGGAAGAACTGGAGAAATTTCTCATAAAAAACCAGCTCTTAAAGAAAGAGGATGCAAACACAGGTACGGGACATTGTGTCTTCTGCTCGATTGTTTTCGGAGACATAAAATCCTACAAGATAGTGGAGAACTCAAAGGCAATTGCTGTTCTCGAGATAAACCCTATTTCAAGAGGGCATACAATAATAATTCCCAAGGAACACATATCCTCTGAAAAGGAACTTCCAAAACAAGTGGCGGCACTTTCAAAAAAAGTTTCATCCCTGATAAAAAAGAGATTAAAACTTGAAGAGATAAAAACAGAATATTCAAATGTTCTAGGTCATGAAGTTATTAATGTTGTTCCATTTTACAAAAACCAGAAAGGTTCTTCTGAAAGAAAGCCTGCGTCTGCCGAAGAGTTGTCTGAACTGCAGGAAATCCTGACAAAAAAATCTGCAGGAAAAAGAGTGGAAATCAGAAAAATTATTAAAAAAATTGAAGAGGAAATATGGCTACCAAAAAGAATTCCCTAAAGCTTCAAATCCTTTAGACCAAAGATAAAACCAAACAAGGAAACTTACAAGAAAAACAGGAGTGAAAGCCACGCCCTCTCTTATCCTGATTTTTTTATGGTTTTTTCTTAAAAGAGAAATTTCTTCTTTCGTCAAACCACCCCAGTTCGCTTTTATAGTTTTGCCTTTTACTTTCACATCTTTGTAAAGCCAGTCCCCTTCCCTGAGTTTTTTGGAATCCAGGTTTTTTACCATGGCTGTTTCATCTACAGCCTTCGCATAAAGGTAAAGATAAGGAAAAATAAATATTATAACAGCAATAAAAATCAGATAAAAGTTTGCATAACTCAGGATAAGTAAGGCTATGCTGAAAAGCAAGGACAGAATAAACATTTTTCTGTTAATCTTAAACTGCTGCCTGAATTCTTTGCGGAACTTGTCAAAATTCTTAAAGCAGAACCAGAAGCTCACTATGATGCTGTAAAAAGCCCCTACCAAAAGAAATATCGCAAGAAAAAAGAGAAAACCTTCAAGATTATCGTAAAAACTTTCTGAAACCGGAAGAACGGCTCCAAGAGCAATCAGCAGCTTGGCATCTCCTCCTGCAAACATCTTTCCGTAATAAAGCAAATTTCCCAAAACAAAAAAAACTCCAAGGCCAAAAAGGCCCTGATAAAAAAAACCAAAGCCTCCTGCAGAGAATAAGGAATAAAAGAATCTAAACCCAAGGGCAAAGACGATTAAAGAAAAATTCAGCCAGTTTGCTACCTCTCTTGTTTTCAAGTCCTGTGCGGTGGCAAAGGCAATCCAGACTAATGCTAAAACAAAAAGGAAAATCACCTCTAACATTAAGATATTTAGTCGGAGTTATTTAAAAACTTAAACAAGTCCAAGAAAAAAGCCTCCAAAAACATAAAAGTTATCTAAAATGGGAGAAAACACTACTGTTTCTGTTTTTCCCATGCTCTCTTGCTTCCTCCTTTTCTGTAAGGATATTTCTTTTTATCCTTTCTTTTGTCTTTCCCTTTTCTCCTTTTCTCCGAAAATCCATGATCCATTTTAGGTTTTTAGATATGAAGAATTAATAAGGTTTGTTTAAAAAACCTGCTTAACTAGAAGGACAAGAAATTGTAGGGCAGGCACCTATACCATATTTTTCATAAGCTGACCCGGAAAAATCATTACAGGATCCTTTGACTCCCTCCTTTGGAAGATCTTCAGCTTTTAATGTTCTTTCAAGTTGGCAGTAGTTATAGACATTGCCTGTAGCACATGCAGCACCACAATTTGTCTTTAGGGTTTCAACATTATTGCTTGAAAAGAAAAACGGAAAAATCCTGTCCCAGCCCAAAGTAAACCCTAGTATAAGGACAACTAAGACTACAAGCCCTATGATTATCATTATTATCGCATTGGTGCTCAATTCCTGCCCTCTATGGTTTCTTGGAAAGAGAGCGTTGTTCACCTTTTTATTATCCATACCAAACCGAAGGTTATTTTGTTTAAAAATGTTTTTGTTAAGGCCATGTAAGATTCACAGTTACGCCATACCCTTTAAAGACAATGTTACTCTGTGCGTCTTCCTGAAGATTCATTATGGTTTTTATTTCCTCTTTGTTGTATCCGAGGTTTTCATAGAAGGAGATTTTTTCTTTAATGAGAACAGACTCTGTAACTGTGTCAATTGATAAGAAGCTTTTTTTCACCGAATTGTTTGATATGAAAAAGCTGAGTATTGCAAGAACACATACTGCAAGAACGCCTATCACGAGAATCGTTATAGGTATGTCTCCTTTCTTATTGTTTTTTAGACCGGTTTTTCTTTTTACGAATTTCATCTTATTGATGCCTCCTTAGACAATATAAGCTCAAGGATCTTATTTTCATTGATATAGATTTTTTCTGAAATGCTTGAAACATATTTTCCTTTCGCGGAAATTTCTCCCGAGGGCCTAACTCCTGACGGCCTTCTTCCAAAGAAGTCGTTTGGCAATGCCGGAAGAAGTTTTCTATCCAAAATAATTCCAACCCAAACATCCTCATATTCACTTCCATAATATTCTTGGAATATTTTCTTTCCGAGATTTCCGTTAAATTCATTCAGGTTTTCCTGGTTTTTTAGTTGGGTATGCACATTATTTCCCTCTCTATCTTTTGTAAGAAGGTATGAAAAAAGAGATTTTGAGGCAAGAACATCTGTTGTCTTAAGAAAACCCAGGCTCTTTTCATCTCCAAGAATTAATGAAGACACCAACAGGGAAACTGCAAGAATAACCACTATGATTAATGTCGCAACTACCCATGTTATTGTCTCCCCGATTTGGCCACACTTGGACGAATCACCTGTTTGTGCTTTTTTATTTTTCATCTTCAGTCACTGGGCATTTTTCTCGGTTTTTCTTATTATTGAAAGG
>JBBSXY010000019.1:0-2002 GCA_038045525.1 Nanobdellota archaeon
CAAATCTTTTCCCGGTGTTTCCGAAGTTTTTGCTTTCCAGGCCGGCCGCGACGTTCGGGTTCTGGTCCGTCCCGAAGAAGTTTCTGACTCCGATCTCACTCTTTTGGTTGCCAAAATTCGGGAACGGTTAGAGAAGGAAGCCCAGTATGCGGGCCAGATCAAAATTACAGCTATTAGAGAGGTAAGAGCAACGGATATAACTAAGGCAAAATAAAAAACCTCACCTCTCGCCCCTCTCCTAAATTTAGGAGAGGGGAATTAAAGGGGTGAGGTATTTTTAGATATTGACATGTTACGTCTCATATAGTAATTTGGGGCTATAACATGGGAAAAAAGGAGGTGAAGTAAAAACAGTATGACAAAACAACAAATGTTTGACGTTTTAGCCAAGAAAGCTCACTTGACCAAAAAGGCCGCCCGCGAAGCCGTAGAGACCTTTTTAGAGGAAGTAAAAAAAGCCCTTAGTAAAGGTGAAAAAGTCGTATTATCAGGCTTTGGCACTTTCAAGGTGGTGAGTGTTAAGGACAAACCGGTTATTGTGCCAGGCACAAAGGAGAGAAAGGTGGTCAAAGGCCATCGGGCCGCCCGCTTTACTCCCGGCAAGACCTTAAAGAAGGCAGTTAAGTAAATATCTCTGTCATACTAGATCAAAAGCTATCAAAAGCGGCGTATCATCACGTCGCTTTTTGCATTAAAATTACCCCATGAGAAAATATTTTGCTATTGCCAAGGCCGAATGGTTAAATGCTCTTCAAACCAGAGGAGAAATTTTTATATGGTTGTTCTTAGAAACTCTCCCCATCTTCATCATGGGCTCACTGTGGTCGACAAACAAAAGCACGATTCCCAATTTTTCCACCAGTCAATTAGTAACTTACTATGTTGCCATTCTTATTACGTCTCGATTAACCGGTCATTATTTTGACGAAGGAATGCAGAAAGAAATTAAAGAAGGAACTCTTTCCCGGTTTTTAGTAAAACCCATAAAATTTCCTTTAGCAAACATCCCCCAAAATTTAGGCGGCAAGGCTTTCAACACCATTTTTTTGCTAGTTCCGGTTTTAGTCATAATTATTTCTATATTTAGAAATCAATTAATTATTCCTTCACCCCAAATATTATTTTTCTTCTTATTAAGTTTAGTTCCCGCATTTTTCATCCAATACTCAATTTCGGTATTAGTTTCTTCAGCTGCTTTTTACTGGGAGCAGTCTTATTCAATGGTGCATATTAAATGGATGATGGAGTCTATGATTGGTGGATACCTTTTACCCCTAACTCTATATCCAAACTGGGCCAGAATAGTTACTGATTTTTTTCCTTTTAAGTATGTATTCTTTGTTCCGGCCGCAATTTTTGCCCAAAGACTGAATTTTTCAGAAATTGGCTTAAACATCCTTTATTCCACCCTTTGGGCTTTTGTCTTATTTTATATTGGTGATGTTGTTTGGAAAAAGGGGTTAAAAGAATATTCCAGTGTCGGAGGGTAACTATGAAGAAATATTTGAAATTATATGGTCATACTTTCAGATTAGCGATTATGAAAAACATGGCCTACCCGCAAGATTTTATTGTTTGGTTAATTGTTGATATTCTTTGGTCTGTCATCAATTTAGTTTTTTTCAAAATTATTCTTTTATCTGTTCCCACTATTTCAGGTTGGACCTTTGAAAGGTTAATTCTCCCCCTTGGTTTCATCCAGATTTTAAACGCATTTATTTGGGGTTTAATGTATGGCAACATGAAAGAAATACCAAATGATGTTAACAAAGGCAATCTTGACCTCTATCTTTCCAAACCAGCCAATTCTCAATTCCTTGTATCAACCAGATATTTAGGGTTGAATCTCATCTCATCTTTTTTAATTGGCATATTTCTCGTTTGGTACGGACTTTCCATTAACAACGTCTTATCGATTTTTAATGTAACCATTGTTTTAGTTGCGACCTGTGCATCTGTCATTATTTCTTATTCAATATGGTTCATGATCGTTACCACATCA
>JBBSXY010000020.1:0-3720 GCA_038045525.1 Nanobdellota archaeon
ATGCAAATCCTTGACCGAATCCTTTTGCTGCTTCTCCTATATCACCAGTTTCAGCAAATTTTTGACCACCACTGATTATACCACCCTGTACACCTGCCTCTACTGCCTCCCCACCTAATCTTGTAGCAACTTTTGGAACAATCTGTTCTCCAGTTCTGATACCAAGACTTGGTAATGCTTTTGCGCCTACTTGTGCCAATTTTCCACCAACACCAGCAGTTAACCCCGCTACAGCTCCGAAGGCCCCTTCTTTTGCTACTTCTTGAACGGCTCCACCAGGAGCATTAACCCCCAGCAAACTTCCGATACCTTGTCTTGCGGCTTCTCCGACAGCACCACCCGCAGCACCACCAGCTGCTCCACCCCCAGCAGCGGCTAAACCGAAAGTGGCTGCACCAGTAGCGGCTGCTCCACCTATGGCTCCCAATATTGAACCTGCGAACGGCAATGCTTTACCAAACATATCGGCAATATCTTTGGCACTAAACCCAGCCTCATCTAGATTATAAATTTGATCTCCTTTTTTAATTAAAATATTTCCCTGAGAATCTTGTAGTGGTTCAAATCCAATCTTCTTAAGATAGTTCTTTGTTCCCTCTGGATCACCAAAAGATAATTTGGCTCTTTGCCCAAATGTCAATGGAGATTCTTGCTGAGTTGGTGCTGCAGTTGGCGCTACCGGACTACTCACCTTCATCCCACGAGTAGGAGTGAATTCAGAAACTGATTTAATTGATTGAACCGCAGGTACATTTGTTGGTGCAAAAGTTGGACCTCCTGTTTGAGATTTTAATAAATTAGGAGTAGCAGGCGTTGCTACTCCAGTATTAACTTTTATGCCCCTTGTCGGTACGAATTCTGCCATATTACTGAACTTTTACCCAACCAGATTTTAATGCCTGTTGTACTTCTGTATCATTTGGATCTTCATAGTAAAACTGTTCATTATTTTTAGGATCCATAATAGTTATGCCCTTATTCTGAGTGCTAACTTGACCCCTACTACTTATAAATTGATTAAATGGTGTTCCAGTTCCGTCACCTTTCTTTGGTAATGAATCTCGTATGTTTTTATTGCTTCTGCCACTCTCTGTCGTGCTTTCAAAGGTCACGCCTTGTGCTTTGGCTTGTTTCTCTATTTCTCCCCTACTTAGTTTACCACCCATTTGATTGGCCCACATTCTAAACTGTTCGTCAACACTTAGTGTCGATGCGCCAGGCATTGGAGTTGTGCTTACTAGTCTTGGGTTTTGAGGATTACTAATATCATAGGTTAGTAGAGATTCAGTTCCATCTGGATTTTTCTGTTGAATCCTATAGACATTGCCACCACCAGTTTCAGCACCAATGGTTGTTGAACCGATTTCTTCTACTGCACCAGTTTTCTTGTTGCGTCCCAATAAGTGAGACCCGCTAGTATCGCTTACCCAATGTATATTGTCATAATCGTTGCCGGTCAATGTGCTAATTTTCTTAAGCATTGAACGTGGTATAGATCCTCTCATAATAGAATCTATTTCGGTCTCTGTTGCGCCCTCTAATAATGCAGGATTTTGTATAAATATCTGGGATAAAGCACGAGCATTATCAGATACTTTATCGAGATTAGTCGTTAAAGTATTTATGCTGGCCTGGATGTCTTCTCTTCTATCCTTATAAATGTTATATTGAGATATTTGAAGATTCAACTTCTTGGTAACCTCATCAGTTTTTTCTTTAATAGTTTTATCTAAGTTCTCTATTTCTCTAGTTAAAGAATCAACTATATATTTGTTCTTTGTAGTAAAAGAATTGATTCTTCTTTCGGCTAATGATGTAGGAATATTAGAGTTCCGTACATCATCTATTATCTTACTAAATTCTGTGAGTGTTAAATTAAGTAACTCTTGTTTTGAGTTTCTTAATGTTTTGTCGGAAGCTAGTCCAGTTTCTTGAGTATATTTTTCATTTAAAGATTGCAGATTTTCGCTAGCAAAAGGATCTGTTTTTTTGAAATCATCTAACTCCTTTTGTAATTTCTCTATTCCTTTACGGGTTTCATCAGATGGATCATACTTGTCTACATCAGAAGCTATATCAAAATCCTTTTGACTATATGGTAAACCAGTCTGGGTATCAATCATCCGACTAAGAGCATTATTGATCTGATTTGTATGTTCTGATGCATCAGGGAGATTAGTTATATTTAATGGAGTTCCATTTGGTCCAGCCGTCTGTGCTATCTCAGGAGAAACACGAGATATCAATCCATATTGATCTACTTTGGCCACATTAATTTGCCCAGTTGTTGGATCTGTAGACTTAATATAACCACCACTTTTACTTACAATATCCTGTAATACTCTCGTTTGAACATCATTTTTAATTTGTTCTGTAGCATCTTGGTTAATCTTATTTTGTACTTCATAACTAGACTGGATTCTATCACCAGCGGTATTATTAAAAGATGATTCTGTAGTTTGATCAAGTATTATATTGCCACTAGCATCTTTAGGAGCAGTGCTTAGTTCTCGTGTACTTGGCATCTCTGGAGCGCCAGTAGTAGCACCAGTTTTTTTGGTTCCCCTTATATAACCAATAATATCATTCTGAGTACCAGACAATAATCCACCGAGTGTTGTTTGTCCACCAAAGTCAAGATTTGGCAGCATACTTACTGGTGGCCTTGTATTATCTACCATCTGTCCAGCACCACCAAGAAATCTATTTACACCACCAAGAAACCCGCCAACTCTTCTTAGATCTTGACCAAGACTAAATTGTCCTTGCTGTTGACCAGGAGTTGTTTTCGGAAAATTAACATTACTTAACCCAGTACTCTGAATTAAAGATTCTGCACCAGGCGGAACAGTTCCTGCTTGGGCAGTTGGTATAAAGAAATCTCTTATTGCACCAGGAATATTCTCTGTTCTAGAAACTATAGCTCTTTTTCTCTTTTTTAATTCTTCATCTGATGGAAGCATATTAAATATACTAACTCCAGCAGATCTGAATGGGCTAGACAAAGAACCAGGCAATAAACCTGCACCACCAAAACTAGAAATGCCAGTACCTCCACCAAATTGTCCAGATGAAATACCAGAAACTCCTGAATCACCAAATGGTGATAGGTTTATTGGTTGAATGCCACCATCTCTATTGGGTTGTATAGCAAATTTTGTTGGTTGAGGAACCGCTTGTATTGGTTGTATTATTTGCCCCGTTTGTCCTGCGGCACCTGTTTGGATAAATTTATTTATATCCTGTTGTGCTGCTTGTTTATTGATTTCTACTTGCGTAGGACCAACGGTAGGAGCATTTCTTGTCAATGGCTGATTAAAGAAAGATTGTTGAGACAAAGGAATGCCTTGCTGTAAATAAGGTTGACCTGTTTGAGGAGGCTTTATGCCCGTAACTTGTTCTGCTTTTATCGTCTGTGATTCAGTAAGGCCCTCACCTATCCTTGCTTGTAAAGCATTAGTTGGAGCACCTCTAAAAAAGCCTGTTGTAGCATTAATAGCCCTCCCTGCTATGGTGGTTGGATCTGTAAGGGTATTTTTTATACTACTGAGTGCGTTTGAGAAGAAATTTGCCATATGTTTAACTATTTATATTATATCATAAATTACACAATTTATCAATTATTTTAACTTAAGCCCGATATTTGTATACTAAATGTTGTACCAGCAGTTCCTGCTGTTCCAGCAACACCAGCTACTCCAGCAGAATAGGTTCCAGACC
>JBBSXY010000021.1:0-2711 GCA_038045525.1 Nanobdellota archaeon
GGGCCTGTGCAAATCTCTCTTGAAAAATCTCCGATTGAATACACAGAAACAATTTCAGGATATTTTGCACCGAATTCTGCCTGGGCGCCGGATTTTAATGCATCTTTTAATTTCATTTCATTGCTAATGACTGGTAAACCCTGTTTGATTTTATCATTAACTAAATTTTCCACTTTTGAAATCTCCCCATCTGTTAATTTCCTTGGAAAACTGAAATCAAACCTTAAGCGCTCAGGCGTTATGTTGGAGCCTCTTTGCTTCACTTCGGGACCTAGAACAGCACGCAATGCCTGATTTAATAAGTGGGTTGCAGTATGAAGACGTGTTGTTGCGACCGAATGGTCTGCTAAGCCTGACTTGAAAACTCCTGCCGAAGCTGTTCGTGAAAGTTCCTGGTGCTTTTTCAGTTCTTCTTCGAAGCCCTCCATATCTAATTTGATTCCTCTTTCTTTTGCGATTTCTTCTGTTAACTCTACAGGAAATCCGTAACTCTGATAAAGAAGAAATGCCTGCTTGCTGGATAAAGATTTTCCATTGGCAATTTCATTAAACACATTCAGCCCTGCTTGAAGAGTCTTGTTGAATTTTTCTTCTTCTTCTGTTAAGTTTTTTAATATTTTTTTTCTGTTGCTTCTTAACTCCATATAATCATGATAAATTTCAAAAACAGGCTCTGCCACTTCACCAGTGAAATTTTTCAGGCCTAAATTCCTTCCAAATCTTACAGTTCTTCTTATCAGTCTCCTTAGGACATAACCCTGGCCAATATTGCTTGGTAAAACACCTTCAGCAGTGATGAAAACAGCAGCTTTAATATGGTCAGCGATTATTCTCATTGCCTTTTCATTACCTTTGTATTTTTTTCCGGAAAGACGTTCAATCCTTTTTATGATAGGAAGAAAAACCTCTGTTATGTAATCATCATTCAAGCCATTCAGGACAGCAAGGGTTCTTTCAACACCCATTCCTGTGTCAACGTTTTTCTGTTGCAAAGGAAGGAATTTTCCATCTGATGTTTTGTTGTATTGCATGAAAACATCATTCCAGATTTCCAGCTCTTTTCCAGAGCTGTCTTTTATAAACATCTCTGTGTCTGGTCCGCAAGGTCCTGTTTTTCCTGCAGGTCCCCACCAGTTATCTTCTTTTCCAAGGAATCTTACTTTTTTGATTCCAAGAGATTGCCAGGCATCAGCAGATTCTGTGTCTCGCGGGACACTTAAAGATTTGTCCCCCTTAAAGCAGGTCACTGATATTTTTTTGGAATTAATGCCAAGGATTTTTGTCAAAAACTCAAAACTCATTTCTATGGCTTCTTTTTTCCAGTAATCTCCAAGGCTCCAGTTGCCAAGCATTTCAAAAAAAGTATGATGGAAAGCGTCTCCCACAGAATCTATGTCTGTTGTTCTAATGCACCTTTGATTGCCCGCCAGTCTTTTTCCAAAAGTATGCCTCTGTCCCAAGAGATAAGGAACAAGGGGGTGCATGCCCGCTGTCGTGAAAAGAACTGTTGGATCATTCTTTGGTATCAGGCTTTCATTTGGTATGATTTTGTGCCCCTTAAAACGGAAAAATTCAAGATACTTTTCAATCAACTGTTTCCTGGTTATCATCTGCTTTGAAAGGAATGGTGTTTTTAAAAAGTATTTGATTAGAACCACCCTCTTAATAAATGAAACCGTGCTTAACTGAATTATATAATCAGGACTTTTAAAATACAAGCTCTTCTATTCAGATGTTCTGTCTTTGCAATTCAGTGAGCCTTCTCTGTATCTCTCTTAACTGGGATTTTATGTCCCCTTCGCTACTTTTTCCATATGACCCGCTTTCTGTTTCCTGGTTTTTTTCGATTAGCTCTTTCCTTTTTATTATCTTTGGAATTTTTAAGATTGGGAGAAGGCTCTGCAGCTTTTTTATGTTTGCCTTCACTTCTTTCATTTTTCCATATAATCTTGCTTTAAGCCTAAGTTCTTCCATTCTTATTTCCCTGTATCTTGCGATTTTTTTCGCAACCTTCAAAGAACCCAGTTCCGAATAAAGGATACCTCTTTTAGCCTTCAAAGCTTCCATATAATCCAGCCTTATATGTATGACATTTTCAGAAGACATTTTATACCTTGGAGAAAATATCTCTTCCCATTCTTTCAATTTCCATTTTCATCCTCTTTAATTCATCTTCCCAGGAACGCAGCTCTGCCTCTTCTTTCTCCTTCAATCCCCTGGTTTCTGCTAAAGCTCTCTCTATTTCAGATATCTGGTTTTTTATCCCCTCAAAAATCCTCAGCCCTTCCTCAAACCTATCTATCCTTACAAATAAAGGCTCTGCCTCTTGCTTAAAACTCATCTTTTCTTCCCTCTCAGGAAACTCTCTCATCTCTCTTTCATCTATCTCCTCTGATAAAGGTCTTCTCAAAGGTCCACGCATCATCCTAATCTCATCGTCAGGAGATTCGTCTGCGTAGAAATCCCCTTCACCTCTTTCCCCAGAAACCGCGTCTTTTATACTATCACGGGAAAATTTCTTTCCGATAGAATTTGAAGGGAAACTCGGAAGCTGATGAATTGTTTTATCCGCAGCAAGTCCCATATAAGGAAACTCGGGAAGCCTTGGAAGTTTTGGCAATGAAGGAATCTCAGTTTCACTCTTTTTCTCTTTTTTGCCAAAAAGTCCCATTTTTTCTATATATATTTTGAGATATATATAAAATACAATA
>JBBSXY010000022.1:0-1037 GCA_038045525.1 Nanobdellota archaeon
AGACAAAATCTACTCCGGCTTTTAAGGCCCCTTTTATAATTGCTTCATTTCCCAATAAAACTTCTTTCATTAAATTACAATATTAATTAACTTATTTGGGACGAAAATTATTTTTGCGATTTTATTTTTTCCAACTAAAATTTTAATTTTTTCGCTTTTTAACGCCGACTTTTCTGCTTCTTTTTGTGAAAGACCGGAGTTAGCTGTTATTTTATCTCTAACTTTACCGTTTACCTGCACAATTAACAAGACCTTCTCTTCTTTAATTAATTTTTCATCATATTTTGGCCATTTTTGAATGCAGCATGATCCGCTAAAACCAGCCAAACTCCACAATTCTTCGGCTAAATGCGGAGCAAACGGGGACAAAATCTTTAAAAAATCTGCCAAATCTTTTTTGTCCATCCCGTCTTTTGAAACTTGCCAAGTATTCACAAATTCCATCGTTGAAGAAACTGCTGTATTAAATTTCATTAATTCAATATCCTCGCTGACTTTTTTGATTGTTTTATGTAAAATCTTTTTTAAACTTTCTTCGGTTTTAGCTGCAAAAGTTTTTTGTGAAAGCTTGTAAATTTTTTCGATAAATCTGTGAGATCCAACAACTCCTTTTGTGTCCCAGGAAATCATTTGGTCAAAAGGCCCCATAAACATTTCATAAATTCGCAGTGTATCGGCTCCATATTGTTTTACGACAGAATCTGGATTTATAACATTTCCTTTACTCTTTGACATTTTAATTCCGCCCTCGCCCAAAACCATTCCGTGCGAAGTTCTTTTTTTATAAGGCTCGTTTCCAACTTGTTTTGGAACAACTCTAATATCCCATAAAAATTTGAAAATAAACCGTGAATATAATAAATGCAAAGTTGTGTGTTCCATGCCGCCATTATACCAATCAACTGGAAGCCAGTATTTCAAGATTTTTTCATCGGCCAATTTCTTATTATTTTTTGGGTCGCAATATCTTAAAAAATACCAATTAGAACCTGCCCAATTTGGCATTGTGTCAGTTTCTCTTTTGGCATCACCTTTAC
>JBBSXY010000023.1:0-4076 GCA_038045525.1 Nanobdellota archaeon
TAGATAGCTTCTTCCATAAAGCCCTTCAAATTTTTTCCATATAGGAATTTCTGTTTCTGCTGAATGATTGTTTTTCATTTCATCTTATTGCCATTTTAGTTACTATTATTAAATAACAATTAGTATATATAATATCTTATGGTTTTTTTTGTCAGAATAACAAAATTTATAAACAATTTGTATATAAGTAAAATATGATAAAGGACATCTTAGATCTAAAAGATAGAAAAATACTTTATCAATTAGATATAGATTGCAGACAGACAGATTCAGAGATAGGTAAAAATGTAGCCTTATCAAAACAAACAGTTGCTTACAGAATAAAAAGATTAATCAAAGAAAAGTATATTTCAAGATTTGCCACTGTTATCGATATATATAAATTAGGTTTCTCAAAATACAAAATTTATCTTTCTTTTGAAAATGCGGATAAGCAAAAAATAAACGAAATCACAGAGTTCCTCAAAGCACACAAAAAAACAGAATGGATAGCAACCTGCTCTGGAAAATGGGATCTTATAGCAGGATATCTCGTGAAAGATGTATATGAATTTGATGAAGCAATAAAAGAATTAGATGAAAAGTTTAGTCAATATATATCTTCCAGAGAAACATCTATTAGTCTAGGCGTTCCTCATTGGAGAAAAGAATATCTCGTGGAAGAAAAAAGACATTATCCTGCAGTTTATCAAGGAGGAGAAAGAGAGAACTTAAAAATTGATAAGATAGATGAAGAAATTATTAAATTATTGGTTAATAATGCAAGAATGCCAATAACTGAAATTGCTTATAGATTAAAAACTACCCCTAGAATTGTAAATTATAGAATAAAAAACTTAAAAAAAGAGAAGATAATTTTAATAAGTAGAATCTTTCTTAACCTTAACAAAATTGACTGGATTTATTGTAAGGCTTTAATAAAATTCAAAAATCAAACAAAAGAAAAATATAAAGAATTTTTTAGTCATTGCAATGATTTAAAAAATCTTACTTACATAATTAATGGAATAGGTTCATGGGATATTGAACTTGATTTTGAAATTGAAAATTTTAACAAATTTCATGAAATAATGTTGGGTTTAAGAGATAAGTTCTCAGATGCAATCAAACATTATGATTTTGTTGTAGTGATGAATGAAGATAAGTTAGATTATTACCCAGGAGCATATCCTCCAATATAAAAATAATTAAAAAACTAAATATGTTGAATTAAAAATCATGCACATTAAAAGGTTGGTAATGCAGGGCTTTAAAAGCTTTCCAAGAAAAACTGAAATCCCATTTACCCCGGGAATAAATGTGGTTCTTGGACCAAACGGCTCTGGAAAATCAAACATCTCTGACGCTATCTGCTTTGTCCTAGGAAGGATGAGCATGAAATCTTTAAGGGCTGCCAGGGCAGGCAATCTAATCTTTCTCGGAGGAAAGGATATGGCTCCTGCGAAAGAAGCATCTGTAGAAATAGTCTTTGATAATTCCAGGAAAATCTTCTCTATAGAAAATCAGGAGATCATGATAAAAAGAATAGTGAGAAAAAACGGACAAAGCATTTACAAAATTAACGGCGAAACGAAAACAAGGCAGGAGGTTCTCTCTTTGCTCGCGCAGGCCGGAGTTGATCCACAAGGATTCAACATAATCCTGCAAGGAGAGATTCAAAATTTTGTGAGAATGCAGGCAGAGGAGAGGCGCTCGGTAATTGAAGAAGTTTCTGGAATCTCAGTATACGAAACAAGAAAGGAAAAGTCAATGCACGAACTTGAAAAAACAGAGGAAAAATTGAAGGAAGTCCATTCTGTGCTGAGGGAAAGGACTGCATATTTGAACAACTTAGAGAAAGAAAGGCAGCAAGCACTCAAATACAAGAAACTTGAGGCAGAAATCAGGAAACTGAAAGCCAGCATAATAAATCTGTCTTTGTCGGAAAAGAAAAGAGGGGCAGAGACAATAAACTCAAAAATATCTGAAAAAAACAAAGAAATAAGCTCGGTAAGAAAAGCGGTGCTTGGCTTTGAGACAGAAATAAAAAATCTGGAATTGAAAATATCTGGAATAAACAGGCAGATTCAGGAATCAACCGGACTTGAACAAGAGGCTTTGAACTCTGAAATAGCCAATCTAAGAGCAGACCTTGCTGCATTGAATGTAAGAAAAGAAAACCACGCATCAAAAATCTCAGAATTATCAAGGCAGAAAAAAGAATTCCAAGAAACACTAAAGGTTCTTGATGAAGTTGTTAAAAGTCTGAAAAAAACAGGATTTAGTTCTGAGACCAAACTCAGGGAAGTTGAAAGGAAAAAACTAGAGCTGGAAAAGCTTGAGGCTCTAAGAAAAAAGTTCTACATGGCAAAATCAGAATTGAAAAGCTTAAAGGAAATTCTTCAAGACAAAAACAACCTCTTCCAGAGCTACATCGGCGAATCCGATTTTCTTCTTAAGCAGATAGAAAATATTTCCGCAGCGCTCTTTGATAAAAAATCATCAAGAGAAAAAATGAGCAAATTAAGGCATGGCCTTGCAGAGAAAAATGAGGCCTCGAATTTGTTATCAAAAAGAGAAAATGAACTTGAGAAAATAAGTTATGCAAACGAGTCTGAAATGGAAAACCACAACAAAATGCTCGAAAAAATCTCAAGAATGGACGTATGCCCTGTCTGCAAAAGTAAAATCACTAGGGAGCATATGGAAATAATAAAAAAAGAAATTTTCCCAAGAATAGACTTTCTGAAAAAAAATATAGAATCTTCAAACAGAGAGCTTAAAGAAATCCGCGAAAAAAAAGAGTTACTCTCCAAGGAAACAGAGCAGATTTCTGAGGAAATATCAAAAACAGGCTCGGATCTGGGAAAGCTTTCCTCTATAGAAGAAAAGAAAGAACAAATCAAAAACCTTCAGAAAAAGGCAGATGAAATCAAGGAGGAAATCTCGTCTGTAATGAAAAAAAGAAAGAAAGTTGAGGAAGAAGTCGAGACCAATCAAAGAGTAGAGGAGAAATATGAAACACTAAGAATAGAAGTGGAGGAAATCTCAATAAGAACAAGGGAAAATGTTAATTCAGAGGTCTCTTTCAAGGAAAGCGAAATTGAACGTCTTAAAGTGCAGATAAAGCAGGCTTTAAGGGATGAAGAAGACCTGGCTGAGGAGCTCTCATCCTTAACAAAGAATATTGAAGAAAAAGAAAAGATACTGCAGAAAAAAAGGCTTCAGGAAGAGCAGCTTTCAAAAAAATTCAAAGAGCTTATTTTTGAGCGAGACGGTGCACAGAAAAAAACCAATGACCTAAAACTTGAAATCTCAAAAAAACAGCAGGAAATTTATGGTATAGAGCAGCAAGCCAATGAGCTGAAAATAGAAAAAGCAAGAACAGACGCAGAAGCAGAAAATCTCCAGACAGATCTCTCTGGTTTTGGTGAAACAGATTTAATAAGAGGCAACAGAGAGACATTAACCGAAAGGCTTGTAAAATCCCAAGAGGCTTTTTTAACTATTGGTTCTGTAAACCTCCGCTCTCTTGAAGTCTATGACTCAATAAAGAAAGAATATGACTTGATAAAAGAAAAAGCAGAAACCATAGAAACAGAAAAACAAGGAATCTTGAAAATAATAGAAGAGATAGATACAAAAAAGAAAAAAGTGTTCTTACAAACGCTGAAAACACTCAATGAACCGTTCTCCAGAAATTTCTCCGAGTTAAGCCCAAAAGGACATGTTTATCTTGAGCTTGAAAATCCAAAAGAGCCCTTTGAACCAGGAACAGGAGTCCAAATAACTGTAAAGACAGGGCATGGAAGATACTTCGATGTAAAGTCACTTTCAGGAGGAGAGCAGACTCTTGTTGCCCTGTCTCTAATTTTTGCAATCCAGGAATATAGGCCCTATTATTTCTACCTTCTGGATGAAATAGATGCTGCCCTCGACAAAAGGAATTCAGAAAGGCTTGCAGGCCTTCTTAATAAGTACATGCAGAAAGGACAGTACCTAATTATAACACACAACGATGAAGTCATTTCCAGAGCCACAAACCTATATGGTGTGAGCATGCATGAGGGAGTTTCAAAGATAATTAGCTTGAAGGT
>JBBSXY010000024.1:0-1845 GCA_038045525.1 Nanobdellota archaeon
CTAATCCACATTAGACGATGGATTTACACATAAAATCATGTTTTTGAGGAGAATTAAGGTTTTGTTGTTAAAAGTGTTCACTTAGGTAAGCTTAGTTAAATTTATAAAATTTTTATAGAATTGATGGATTAAAAACAGCTTCCTTTATTGGAAGATGTCTAACACAACCACTAAACAGCTTTTCCAGACCCTTATTTTCTGATTGAAACAGTCTTTCTCGTACATCTCTTATTATATTATCTTGCAATAAAAGTAGCAAATAATTATCTCTTAAAGGGCTGATTGTTGCAGTACTTGAAGAAAAGTTTCTTTGAGGAAGATAGATTTCACCTGTGGAACCTCGAAGTGCAAGATATCCTTGTTCCCCCGGACACGTAACATAGACAAGTTCTGGAATCGATATCTCTGAATCGCCTTGTTTCTTATGATTTGTTTTCATGGACAAACAAAAATCATTCACTTAGGTGAGCTTAGTTAAAATCAATAAAATTAAATAAATAAAATTAAGATAGGGGTTATCTCTTCTTTGAACCGTAGTTTCTCATGAGCTTACTTATACCCATTACAAGGAAAGATAGGCCTATCAACCAACTCGATAGTTCTGCTCCTATATCTATTGTGAGTAGAGGCAATAGCCATAAAACTCCTATAAGGGTAACAAGCCAGGCACTCAATTTTGCCATATAAATACAACCTCCTTTTCGATTTATTACTTAAGACAAAGGGTATTATAAATATTTCTAATCGGCGAGCAGACGACATACCTGGTTAAATGAAAATTATTGTTTGAAAATAGTAAAAACAGTGTTTTTGGGCCTAAATTCAATTTATCGTCAGGAAAACACAAAATGATGCAAAATTTTGCATCAATTCTTTTTGTAGGGCCACTTTTGTGCACTAAGGTCATCTTTGTGCAGAAGTGTGTGCTGGATTGTTTGGTTGTTTAGAGGTGTTTAAACAGGCTGTTTGGTGTTGTTTGGTGATGTTTTTTGAGTATTTTTTTGGTAGTTATTCGGTTATTTTTCTGTTGCTTTTTTTGGTTATTTTAATCAAAGTTTGCTTGTTTTTTGGGCTTTTTTCGACGAAAAACAAAAAATATATAAACAAGGACTGTTAAACTATTGTATGCTTGAATGGCTTTTTGGCGGGAAAAAAGAGGTTGAAAGGCTTAAAGAAGACACAAAGAAGGGTTTTGAGTCTGTAAAAGAAGACATAAATTCTGTTGGAAAATGGATTAAACACCTGGATTCTGAGAAAAATCTACAACAAAAAGAGATGGATGAGATAAAAGAGGTTTTGTCGTCGATACAGACAGATCTTGAAGGAATAAAAAACGTCGTTTCAATCGCAAACGAACTTGGACCAAGAAGAAAAAATCAAACAACCAAACAGCTGTTTGATAAACAAACACCTGTTTATGCTGTTCAAACAGGTGTTCAAACAGGTGTTCAAACACCAAATTTTGACCAATTTTCAGTAACTGAACGGGCGATTCTTTGGGTGCTGCTGAATTCAGACCTCAAACTCGGGTATGATGACCTAGCAGCTATGCTTGGAAAAGAGAGATCAACAATAAGGGGGCACATAAATCGGATAAAGCAAAAAGACTTTGGCCTCATAGAGGAAGTTATTGAAAAAAACGGGAAAAAGAGAGTTTTTGTGCCTGAAGAGGTCAAGGAAAGGTTCTTAAAAAGAGTGAAAGTGAGAGTTGGAAAAAGGGAAAAAGCAGGGGAAAGGGGCAAGAAACAGTGATTTTAAGGAAAAACAAGGCAAAAAGGGACTCTTAAAAGCCAAAAGTGAGAGTTATATTTTATAACACATTATATTCAGAGGCAGTTTTTAAGG
>JBBSXY010000025.1:0-11386 GCA_038045525.1 Nanobdellota archaeon
CGCGAGACAGTTTGTATGATATCTACTAGGTGTGTTGTTGTCTGAGTGGAACGAGCTTGTAGTACGAGAGGAACCAGGCTCGGGAGCCTCTGGTGAGCAGTTGTCATATGGCAGGCTGCATAGCTACGCTCTATACGGATAAGAGCTGAATGCATCTAAGCTCGAAGCCGCCCGCAAAACGAGACAACTAAGGCCGTCATAGAAGATGACGTTGATAGAGTTGGGGTGTAAGATTCAAGATTTTGGTGAGTCGAGAATTTCAGCCCACAACTACTAAAAGCCTCAATTTGAATTTTCCTCTGGGAAAATTCTATAATATTATGTCCAAAAAATTCTTAGTCGGGAAAAACCTTTCGTTGCTTGTTGAGTTTTTATGAAAAAATTTTTATAATATGTTTCTTTAGAAATTTGATGGAATTGGATGAAGTTAGAGATTTTCTTGAAAAAGTAAAACAAGAAGATATAATTTTTGATTCACATTTCTATAAGAGAATAGGAGAAAGACCAATAAATGAGGGCATGGTAAGGAGTTTTTTATCTCAAATTAATAAATTGGAAAATATTGAGCATGGAAAGGACAAAGAGAGGTTTAAATTATGGTTTAAGATGAGCAGAAAGTATTCATTAGTTTTGATAATTGAGACTAATCTCTCAAAAGGTTTAAAAGTTATAAGTGCTTGGAATACTGATAGAAAATGGCAAGACAAATTAAAAGAATAGACTATGATTCAGAAAATGATATATTCTCTATTTCCAATGGAGATAAAGTAAAGGCTTCTTTGGATATAGGAGATTTTATTTTAGATGTGAGCCATAATAATCTAATTTGTGGGTTAGAAGTAATGGATGCAAGCGAAAATTTGGGCATAAGTAAAGATATCTTAAAAAACATCAGGAATATAAAAATGTCTGTAACTTACAAGACAAATCACGTTTATGTTTTACTTATACTGGCTTTTAAGAAAAAAGGTAAGGAAGTTAATGTGCCAATCCCACTAACTCTTGATTTAGGGCATAAAGTCCCAAAAAAAGAAGTTTTGGTATATGGTTGATTTCTTATTTTTCAGCCCACAACTACTAAAAGCCTCAATTGATGTTTTTATTTATAATAAGAGCATCGTATAGTTTATGTTCTTCAGGAAAAATCAGGAAAACCTTTCGTTGCTTGTTGAGTTTAGATGAAAGAATTTGACATTGCTGAATTGAAAAGAGCTTACGAAGGGAGAGGAAAGATTAAAAACATCAAAAACCCCTTAAAAAAACCACAATAAAAACACTTAAAAACCCTGATTTCCAAGTTATTTCGTAATGTCAGGAATAGGGAGAATACGTTTCGGTTTGATTCGGTTTGAACGATTTCTAAGACAACAACAAATATGGATGTAAGGAGGAATTCAAGGTAAGAACAGGAAAATGAAAGTTTACGTGGGAAATTTGTCTTTTAATATAGATGATGAGAAGCTCCGTGAAATCTTCAGCAAATTCGGAGATGTCGAGGAAGCCACAATCATCAAGGACAAGTATTCAGGCAGATCGAAAGGATTCGGTTTCGTTACTTTTTCAGATGACGCTGCTGCAAACAAGGCAATAAAGGAAATGAACGACAAAGAAGTTGATGGCAGGCAGCTGAAAGTCAACGAAGCAAGGCCGATGGAAGAAAGACCGCCAAGAAGAGAAGGCGGTTTCGGAGGCGGCAGAAGAGACTTCGGCGGAAGCAGAAGAAGATTCTAAGCTACGCTCGGGCATGAAAGGGCCGACAGTTTTTTAATTTTTTATTTATCTTTTTAACGCAATAATTCTTATAAAACAGGATTGATTACTTTTCTTATGGAAGTAATCAAAGCCCCTGCTACAAGGTCTCTTTATATGGGGGTATATTACCGCAGGGCATTGTTCCTAGACAAGAAGTTCCCATAGAGGTAAGATTTGAGCTGAGCGATTTGACTCTTGAGAATGGTTATCATGTTACTGATGGAGATAAGTTTTTCAGAAGAACTATTGAAAGATTAGGTATTCCTATTGAATCGATAAGCTTAAGACTTCCAAGGTCAGCAGATTTCAATGGTTCACTTTTTCCGCAAGGATTAAGATTTCTGGCAGGGAAAGAGAAACGTTTCTTTAGATACAAAAGAAATTTCCTTTTGAGCCCTATTGACGAAGATAGCGGAAATTTTTCCTTTGATTTCCTTGATGAAGGAAAAATGAACTTCGAAACTTTTTTGAAATCGTGTGTTATGAATGAACCAAAAGGCGAATCTTTCGATATTGGTCTTGATAGTGCAGAAATATATTTGTATGTTGGAAGAAATTATACTTTTGAAAACCAGAGAATGCTAATAAGAGTTTTATCTCCTATGGATTTGGCATCAGAAGGATTCAGTGTGCCAACTATAAATTTAAACGGCAAGACACGCGAAGAGTGCATTTCTTTTGCCGAAAGAGTTGTAGAATACCATCTTAACCCGCGTTCTTAGAACATAATTCTTTTTTAACATATATTTTTTAACATATATATTGCAGCATATAGTTAGAACTGTGTCTCATTGACGTCACAATTTGAATCATGATCAAACCTGAAATTTCTTCAGGGATAACGTCTTTTACTGGTTATATGATTGAATACAATAATTTTTAAAAAGAGTTGATTACAGAATTATGAATGGTTAGTCACAAAGCCGGACAGGAACTGTTTTATCGTGAAGGAGAAGACTTGGTTCTCAGGGTGAAAGTTTTAGAAGACAAATCAAATAAGACAACAGAAGCTTACGGATTAAAAATTCAGGGAATCCTAAGAGATGGCACGAGCAGATTTGCACATGATATTCAATTAGGAAAAACTTTTGTTTGCGCCAGAGAGAGAAGTTCTATTTTAGGCGGTTTATGGGAATTGACCGAGGTTTGACTGAGAGTTTATTAACTGAATAACGGAAAATTAAATCTTATTCTGGTTGTTATATAAACAAGAACTAAGAATGAAAGAAATTTAGAAAATAAATAAAATAAACAGAATTAAAAAATAAAAAGAAAAAAAGAGGTGTGGATTTACTTCTTGGTCATAGCCCAGATTGACCATAATGCAGACAGCCCTACCAAATCATAAACGATTGCGGTAAAGGTTCCTTCACCGAAAAGTGACTCTACTAGGTTGAAATCAAAAAATCCTACAAGACCCCAATTAAGTCCTCCTACGACCAACAGGACATAACTAACCCAGTCGATGGCGCTCATTTTCATTTTTCCACCTCCTTTTACCTCTTTTAATTGAAATTGATATTGTTAATACTATTTCTTAGTATAAAAATCTAACTAATTCGTAATTTGCGGCTAAAAAATTTTAGACTTATTTCCAAAGCAAGCCTATTGCTACAAGAACTCCGCCGATTACAGGCAGATAGAAGCTCTGACCCCAGAATCCACCTATAACAGATACTAGAACCCCGAGCCAAGCAAGAACAGTTCCTCCAGATGCCATTTTTTACCTCCTTTTTCCAGTTTAGTTAAAATCAGATGAAGAATATAGGAATTTGATATATAAAAACATAACTAATTCTTAAAAAATCTGTTTTAAATATTATTATGTGAGATAAAAATCCTTAAATAAGAGTGGTTATTTTTGCATATATGAGGGAATCTGAAACTGGATTTATATTTGTTGTTGGAAATATGTTTGGCTCCAAGACTAGCGAAATGATTCATCTGTTAAATTTAGAAAAAGATATGGGAAGAAAAGTCCAGGCGTTTAAGATTTCATGGGATGATAGGTATTCTATGGGAAATCTTATGACCCATCACGGGACAGAATTTCCTGCCATGCAAGTTACAGGCACACTCGAACTTGCAGATTTTCTGGAACCTGATACAAGAGTCATAGGAATAGAAGAAGTTCAGTTTTTTGATGACAAAATTATAGATTTTATTTTGGGAAACAAGGAAAGACATCTGATAATTGCGACAGCGCTTCAGATGGATTTCAGGGGAAATCCATTCCCTCTCAGAAGTACAGTCGGTAAGGAAAATGATTCAGAAAGGCATGTTGGGCATCTTATGCCTTACGCAAAAATAATTCCAAGATATCCACAATGCACTTTCAAAGAGGAGAAAGGAATATGCAGAGCTGAAGCAATTTATATTCAGAGATTCAGGCCTGATGGAAGTCTTGCTCCTTACAGCGATCCTACAGTTGTTGTTGGAGGAAAAGATCAGTATTCACCGAGGTGTATTGGGCATTTTGTTAGGCCGAAGTGATAATTTGCAGCACAATAATTCTTAAAAGGTAAAGAAATAGTTGATTCTGGTAGATTTAAACCTCTAGAAATTGGAGAAGTTTTCGCATGAGAAAAAATGAGGGGCACGACTATCAGTGGTCTTTGGCATCTTTTAGAACACGATTAGCAAACTTTTTAAACTCCGGAAAACTTGGTTTTTTGTAAGTCGGGAAGTCAACTTTCGGAATTCGGCTCTTAAATGGGCAGACATCGAAAAAAAATCGATATTGAATTCTGAGGAAGGTCCGGCCACTGGGTTAAAATCAAGATTTTAACTTACACTAAACTCTCCTTTTTGGAGAGGTGTGGTTGTCCCTTGAAAAAGGGATTCTCGCGAGGGAAAGCTCTGGAACAGAAACGATCCTATTAAGTTAGGCTGAAACGGCCATCTCAACCGGTGCAACCTTTGAAAGGGCTTAGTCGAATGTTGACACGTTCCGTCTGACCAAGAAACAGGGAACGACAGAAGCTGGCCTATTCCTGACTTACACCATAATAATCCTTATATATCTAAATAATTTTTTATTGAAATGTTTTTTGAAACGCTTGAAACACTGGAAGAAATATTTCATTATCATTTTCTTTTTAATAGGAAAAGTCCTTTTTCAAAAGAGATAGAAATAGCTTACGAGGTTGGTAGTTATGACCCTTGGTTATATTTTACCCATCCATCTGATGAAGATTTATCATTCAGAATACACAACTTAGAATTTGGCCAAGACGGTCAAGATGAAGCAGCTTTTCTGCATACATCTGCCCAAAGAGGAAAAGAGATTAAATTTAAAGGATTTGTTAATCGACTTAAATTTCTTGGTTTTAGGAGAATAAGAGGTTATCTGGAAGTTCCTAGTGAACATTACAAACTTGGTATTGTTGTTAATAATGGAAGAGTTACTGAATTGATAACTACTAAAGAAATGCATGAAATACCCTCCAGACTAATGCTAACATTACTATCTATATCACAAAATCCCAGAAAAACAACATTAGTTGACAAGATTTAAAGATTACATTTTTTAAATAAGATTTCTTTAATATGAATTAATGAAAAAGAGCCATATGCTATTAATTGCAATATTTACTTTAGCTATAACAGGATGGATTATATTCAATAACAATTCTTCTTCAGAACAAATTTGTATAGAGAAAACCTGCTTTAATGTTGAAATCGCGGATACTGATGAAAAGAAAATTCTTGGATTGGGCAACAGGGATTTTCTCGAAGAAAACTCAGGCATGCTTTTCTCTTATCCGGAAAAAAGCACTCCCGGATTCTGGATGAAAGACATGAGATTTCCTATTGATATTGTATGGATAGATCTGGAAATGAAGGTCTCAGGAATTGTAAAGGATTTTCAGCCATGTGAACCTGATGAGTTCTGTCCTGTCGTTTATCCTGATGAAGAAATAATCTATGTGCTTGAGATAAATTCAGGCCTGTCTGAAAGGTATGGTATTAAAAAGGAAAATATTGTTTATTTTAAATAGTAAAAGATTTAAAAGCAAAATAGTTAACAATCTTTAAGGGCAGGTAGCTCAGTGGGAGAGCACATGACTGAAGCTCATGGCGTCGGGGGTTCGATTCCCTCTCTGCCCATGTTTGACCACGCTTGGGCAAATATTATCAAAAACATTTATAAAATAAGAATTATTTACCCTTATATAAAAGATGGCTGAAAAAATAGACTTAGCTTCTGTGGCTTATGTCCTTGGAATCTTGAGCATAGTTTTTGCTTTCTTCAGTCCTCTTGCTGGTCTTGTCCTTGGAATCGTTGGCCTGGTTCAGAGCAAAAGACAGAGGGTAGAAAAAGCCAAAAAACTAAACATAATAGGAATAATTCTAAGCGCGATATTCGTAATTGTTTCTGTTGTATTTTTGGTTTTTGCGAGAAGATTCGGGATAGACATCGCCGGGAGTTTCCCTAATTTTTAACATGGAAATGAAAGGTTGCAAGAGAGCGGCAATGGAAATGTCTGTCGGGACAATGGTCACGATAGTCCTCTTAATGATAGTTCTCGTTCTTGGAATTTTTTTCATACAGAGGATTTTCACAAGCGGGACAAATGCCATAGATACCATTGACAACCAGGTCCAGAGTGAAATCCAAAAACTATTTTCAAGGGAGGATGCAAAACTTGCATTTTATCCGACTTCAAGGGATGTCATAGTAAAAAGAGGGGATATTCCCAAGGGCTTTGCTTTTTCAGTTAGAAATAATGATGTTGAAAATGCGGAATTTACTTTCTCAACCACTGCGACAGATGCTTCGAAATGCGGAAGCACATTTACAGAAGAGGATGCTAATGAAATATTATTGGGCGACTCTGGAACATTTAGCGTTGGTCCGGGAGATATATCTGAAGGAAGGATTGTCAAATTTGTTGTTCCAGAATCTGCACCATCATGCACGATTGCGTATGATCTTGAGCTCAAAAAAGGTTCTGTAACATATACTGGAATAAACTTCTTTTTGGTAATAAAGTAAATTTTTAAATTGCTTTTTCTTTGATTAATCATGTCTTTGAAATTGTACAATACGCTGTCAAGAAAAACAGAGGTTTTCAATTCCATTTCTAAAGGGAAAATCAATTTTTTTGTCTGTGGTCCTACTGTTTATGATTTCTCTCATCTCGGGCATGCAAAAACTTATATCCAGTTTGACATGATTGTCAAATACCTGAGATTCCGCGGTTTTAAGGCATATTATCTGCAGAACATCACAGACATCGATGACAAAATCATAAAAAAGGCAAATGAAACAGGTGAAAACTGGAAAAATATAAGCCGGAGATATGAAAAGCTCTACAAAGAAGACATGAAAAGCCTCGGAGTTGATAGTGTTAATAAATACGCTCCTGCAACAGGATACATAAAAGAAATAATCTCGCAGGTTAAAAGGCTTATTGCAAAAGGCTATGCATACAGGATTTCTGACGGCTGGTATTTTGATTTAAAAAAAGACAGGGATTACGGAAAACTGGCAGGGAGAACTTCTTTGGGTGCAGAGGATTCTGTCTCGAGGATTGATGAAAACAAGGGAAAGAGAAATCCAGGAGATTTTTGCCTTTGGAAATTTTCAAAGCCCGGAGAGCCTGTTTGGAAAACAGACATAGGCGACGGAAGGCCCGGCTGGCATATAGAAGACACTGCAATCACAGAAAAAGAGTTTGGTTCGCAATATGACATTCATGGCGGGGCAACAGATCTGATTTTTCCCCACCATGAAGCAGAGATAGCACAGATGGAGTCTATTTCAGGAAAAAAGCCAATGGTCAGATACTGGATGCACACAGGTTTCTTTAAAATAAACAGCGAAAAAATGGCAAAGTCTCTAGGAAATTTTATGACAATAAGGGACGTTCTTGAAAGGTATAAAAAAGATGTGATAAGATACTTCTTCGCTGCAACGCATTACAAAAAACCCATTGATTTTTCTGAAAAATCCATAGAAAATGCAAGAAATTCTGTTGAAAGGCTGAAGAATCTTGTTTCCGGGATGAAAGATGACAAAAAGATAAACAAAGAATATCTCGAGGAATTTCAAAAAGAGGTTAATGATGATATTAACCTTCCGAACGGCCTTGCTGTATTATGGAAGCTCGCAAGGGATGAAAAAGCCTATGGAAAACTAAGAACAATTAAAAAAATAGATGAGGTTTTCTGCTTTGGCCTGCTGAAGAAAGAGAAAACAGAGATTCCAAAAGAGGTCATAAAACTTGTCAAAGAAAGGGAAAGGCTCAGAAAGCAGAAAAAATTCCTGGAGGCTGACAACATAAGACACAAAATTAATAACCTTGGCTTTGTTATTGAAGACACTGAAAAAGGAGTTAGTGTAAAAAAGAGGTAAGATGACAAAGAAGATTGAGTGGTATCATGATTTCATAAACCTGAAATACAAGCCAAGGAAAACTGATTTAAAGGCTCTTTATTACTTCAAACCTGCAAAAGGCATTACAAAAGAAGATGCCATAGGAAGGATTGCTTCGGAAAGCAGCACGGGAACCTGGACAACCCTGTTCAAATTGCCGCCGAGAATGAAAAAGCTCATGGCAACTGCTTATAAAGTGGATGGAAATTTTGTCCACATTGCTTATCCTCTGGAATTATGGGAACCTGGAAATGCCCCCCAACTTTTGAGCGGTATTGCCGGGAATATTTTTGGGATGAAGGCTCTGGATAATTTGCGGTTGATTGATGTTTCCCTTCCTGAGGAATACATTAGAAGTTTCCAGGGGCCAAACCTCGGGATTCAGGGACTGAGAAAATATTTCAAGGTTTATGACAGGCCTCTGACAGGCGCGGTTCCCAAGCCAAAACTCGGATTCAGTGCAGAAGAGCATGCAAAAATAGGTTTCGAAACATGGCTCGGCGGTTTCGATCTTGTAAAAGATGATGAAAATCTCACAAGCCAGAGTTTCAATAATTTCTACAAAAGAGTTAGACTTATGTCTAAAATGAGAGATAAAGCTGAGAAAGAAACAGGAGATGTTAAAGATGCTTTAATCAACATAACGGCTGAAACAGAGGAAATGAAAAAAAGAGCAAAGGCACTTCACGATGCCGGATTTAAATATGCTATGATAGATGTTGTTGTTGCGGGAACAGCTGCTGTCCAGACGCTGAGAGAAACTCTTGGGGATTATGGAATGGCAATTCATGCACACAGGGCAATGCATGCAAGCTTTGACAGAAATGAGAAGCATGGAATAACAATGCAGTTTTTGGCAAAGATAATGAAGCTCGTTGGAGTTGATCAAATACATACTGGAACCGGAGTCGGAAAACTTGTCGGAACTCAGGAAGAAATCAAAGCCATATCTTCTGTGTTAAGAGACAAGAATGTGAAAGAAAGAAGACATTTGATTCTTGAGCAAAATTGGGAAAAATTAAAGCCGGCATTTCCTGTTTCATCAGGAGGAGTACATCCGGGATTAGTGCCTGATGAGATGAAGATTTATGGAAATGATTTTGTTATTCTTGTTTCAGGTGGAATACATGGGCATCCAAAAGGAACAAGAGCAGGAGCAAGAGCGGCAATGCAGGCAATAGAAGCAGCAAACAAAAAGATTTCCCTTGAAGAGTTCTCAAAAACACACAAAGAATTAAAAGAGGCTTTGGGGAAATGGGGGAGACTTCATCCAAAGTAAAGAAAATGGGAGATTTACATAATCAATGGAAGCATAGATGGATTACTCCTAAGGCAAAATCATCTAAATCAAAGATTGAAGGGCTAGGTGTTATTGCAATAGAAAATATTTCAAAAGGAGAAATTGTTGGGATTTTAGGGGGGATAATTATCCCAATTTCAGACATTAGTGATTATTGGAAAAAGATGGGACATGTTGGAATTCAAATTGATGATAGTTTTTGGATTGCTCCAACCTCTAGAAAAGAATTAGAAGAAACGGGTGTTTTCAATCATTCATGCGAACCAAATTGTGGATTTTCTAATCAGATAACATTAATCGCAATTAAGGATATTAATAAAGGGGAAGAATTAACTTTTGATTATGCTTTTTCAGAATCTAAAATGGATGAATTTAAATGTAATTGTGGTTCAGAAAATTGTAGAAAAATAATAAAACAGACCGACTGGAAAAATTTGGTTATACAAAAAAGATATTTAAAATATTTCTCACCATATTTAAAAAATAAAATAAGAAATTAAAAAATAATGAAATACAGGAAAGCTGTTTTTATACTTCCTTATGCTAAGACAAAAAACGGAATTGAATACCTCCTTCTTAAGAGAAAACTCCATTGGAGAGGGTGGGAATTTACAAAGGGCAAGATAGAAAAAGGCGAATCAAAAACACAGGCTACAAAACGTGAGCTGAAAGAAGAAACAGGGCATAGGGCATTAAAAGGAAGAGTTAAGAAATTCAATTTTTCTGGCAGATACAAATACCACAAGCTACTTCATGACAGACCTGGACTCATAGGGCAGACTTTCTCATTATATGCAGTAGAAGTTAAAAAAGGAAAAGTCAGCCTTGACAGAAAAGAGCACAACGGCTACAAATGGGTGCCTTTTTCTACCACACTAAAAATGCTAAAATGGCCAAACCAGAAAAAATCTTTAAAGATGGTCAATAGCTGGTTAAAAGGCAAGAGAAAAGAAAAAAAATGAAATTCAGAGAATTTGTAACGAAATCGGGAGCCAAAATTATCTGGGGAAAAGATGCAGAGAGCAATGAAGAATTAATGGAGAAATTTAAGGGAAAACCAAATACCGTACTTCATACAGTTGCTCCAGGAAGTCCTTTCTGTGTCATTGAGGCTAAAAATCCCAGCCAAGAAGATGTCAGTTTATCTGCATCTATTTGTTCAAGATACAGCCAAGATTGGAGAGATAATAAATCAGACGTTAAAGTCAATGTCTTCACAGGAAAAGATGTCTACAAAAAAGAGGACATGCCGACAGGAACTTTTGGAGTGAAAAAATCCAGAATAATAATAGTTAAAAAGAAAGATATTCTGAAAATTCTGTGATGAAAAAAATGATAAAAATTGGGGTTATAGGGACTCATGGCACTAGAAAAACAAGTCTATGCTACGATTTTGCGGGAAGATTGAGAAGCATAGGAATAAATGCAGGGATTATGGAAGAAGTTGCAAGAAATCTTCCAAGATTTCCTGGTTTTGATATAAATGAGGGAACAACAAGAGAATCTCAGCAGTGGATTATTCATAGCCAGATAAAAAAAGAATTAGAATATTTGGCGAGGGGAGATGTTAATCCTTTATTTACAGACAGAGCAGTGATAGATAATTATATGTATTATCTCTACAAGTTTGGTAATGACAACCATGCATTGGATGCGCTTGTAAACGATTGGACAAAAACTTATGACCTACTGGTCAAACTTCCCATATTGGAGAATAAATGCTTAAAAACAGATTCTGTAAGGGCGACAAATCCTGAGTTTCAAATAGGGATCGACAGACTTCTTGAAAAAGAGTTAGAGATAAGAGGAATTCCTTTTCATGTGTATACCACAACAGAAGTAGTTATAGAAAAAGTAATGCTTCTTATGGAGAAAAAATAAAATGATGCAAAGCCATATGCATCTTGGAAAAAACGGAATGACTCCTGCTTTTATCGAAACCCTGAAAGACC
>JBBSXY010000026.1:0-6833 GCA_038045525.1 Nanobdellota archaeon
TTATCATAATATCAAATTAACCACAGGAGTTATCATAATATCAAATTAACCACAGGAGAAATGGAAAGAATTCTATCTATAGTTAAAGGTAGAGGAGATGTCTTATTGATGCCAATATAAGGAGAGTTTGGATTTCATCCTACATTTCAAGTTCTTTATTTTGAAGATACTGCTCCAGGACTTGAAAAACTTGAACATAAGCCAATTTTAAGTTTTGACAGTACTCAACTTCCTCAAGGATATGATTTTTCGAGATTAGCAGGACATTTTACCTCTCAAAAAAATTTATAAAAAGCAAGATTTGCCGGTGTGGAATTTAAAACAGAAGAACACGATTACACTTATTAAAAACCTTAATTTTAAAAACTCCTGGATTTTCTTTAAATAATGAAACAAATAGATGACCTCAAAGCATTCATTGCAAAATCAAAAAGAGTATGGCTTGTGCTCAAAAAACCCTCGAGAAAAGAATTTGAAATGATTGCCAAGGTTTCGGCAATAGGAGTCCTCATACTTGGAGTGATTGGTTTCCTTATATCTATTCTAATCAAAATTCTGTTTATAAGATGACATCAGGTAAATTTATAAACTCCAATCTTTAATTATTATTATCTATTTCTTAAAATAGTTAAGACATAGACGGAGCTAACAAAATAAAATGATATTTATAATAAAAGTCACGACGAACAAAGAAGAGAAAGCCGTGGACATGATAGCTGACAGAGCAGAAAAAAAAGGGCTTAATACCTATGCTGTCCTGAGGCCCCATGGTCTTAGGGGTTATGTCCTTCTCGAGGCAGAAGACCGCGAAAGCGCAGAGGAATCTGTCTTCAACCTTCCATATGTCAAAGGAATAATCGGAAAAACGATAGGTTATGAGGAAATAAAAAACATGGTCGAGCCTTCTGTAACTACTGTTTCGATAAAAGAAGGAGATATAGTGGAGATACTGGCTGAACCCTTTAAAAAGGAAAAAGCAAAAGTTTTAAGAATTGATAAACAGAAGGAAGAAGTGGTTGTGATTTTGTTGGGGGCTGTCGTGCCGTTTCCGGTAACGATAAAACTCGATAACGTAAGAGTTATAAGGCGTGAAGAGGGCGAAGGCGGGAATGAAAAAGAAAATGCAAGTTAAACTTTTGGTTGAAGGCGGGGATATGCAGCCAGGTCCTGCACTTAGTCAGAAACTTGGGCCTGCGGGGATAAATATAGGCCAGGTAATACAGAAAGTAAATGAGGCAACGAAGAATTTCAAGGGAATGAAAGTTCCTGTAGAGGTTGAAATAGACCTGTCAACAAAAAATGTAGATATAAAAGTATTTTCTCCACCTGTTACAGAACTTCTGAAGAAAGAGCTTGGAATTGAGAAAGGTTCCGGCCTTCAGAAAAAAACAAAAGTTGCAAACGCTTCCATAGAACAGATAATCTCTGTATCAAAAACAAAACTCCCAAATCTTCTGAGCAAGAATTTGAAAACCGCTGTAAAAAGCGTCCTGGGAAGTTGCTTGAGCCTAGGAATTTTAGTTGAAAATAAAAACCCCTTGGAAGTCATCAGGGAAATAGAAAAAGGAAAATATGAAGAGGAAATTCGCGAAGAACGAATAGAAACCCCTTCGGAGAAAAAAGAAAAATTAGATGCTTACTTTGCTATAGTATTAACAGAACAGGAAAGAATAAGGCAGCAGGAAGAAGTTGCCAAGGCTGCTGCCGAAGCCGCTGCTGTGGTTCCAGAAGCACCAACGACAGAAGGAGCAAAACCGGAGGAAGCCAAAGCAGCAGCCAAGCCAGAGGAGAAAAAGCCTGAAAAAGAAAAAAAAGAAAAGAAATAATTTATAAACATTCCACGACCCTTTTTTACCAAAGGGGTCGTGATCTAACTTGGTATGATTCGAGGTTTGGGACCTCGCCGTCAGGGTTCAAATCCCTGCGGCCCCATTTAAAACAGAACACTTTAAAAACCAAATTTCTAATTAATATTGTACAAAATGACTTCAAAATCAAAAAAAACAAGGGCAGCAGGAAGGTTCGGGGCACGTTACGGAAAGAGGCCAAGAACTTATCTTGTGTTGGTAGAGGATAAGCAGAGAAAAAAACAAAAATGTCCTTTTTGCGGAAAGTTCGGAGTAAAAAGGCTCTCGAAAGGAGTTTGGAAATGCAGGAAATGCGGGAAAAAATTTGCGTCTGACACCTATTATCTACAATGACAAGCTTTTTTAAAAAATGTTAAATAAAATAGAAAAATCATAAATAAAAAATTGTTAATTAATATAAAACAGATAAGATTATAAGGATAACAAAATGTTTCGGTTGTATATTAAAATAAATTAGAATCAACAAATTGAAAAATCATGCCTACCTATAAATGCTTCAAGTGCGGGAAAAAAATTCAAGACACTAACTTGGAAAAAAGATTCGTCTGTCCAAGCTGCGGCAGCAAGATATTTTACAAGCCAAGAACCAGGGTGAAGAAAGTGAAAGCAGTTTAAAATTTAAAATGAGTGAAGATATCCCTGGAGAACGCCAAAAGGCAAAAGAAAAAAACACGCAGGAACTGCAGATGTTAGAGCAAAATCTGCAAAATCTTCTTCTTCAAAAACAGGCTTTCCAGTTTGAACTCAGGGAGACGCAGGCAGCTCTGAAAGAACTGGAAAAATCAGGGGAAGAAGTTTTCAAGATGATAGGTCAGCTAATGATTAAAACAGACAAAAAAAGCATGAAGGAGGAACTAATCAACAAAGAAAAGATGATAGACCTTAGGATTAAGGGGTTTGGGAAGCAGGAGCGCGCCCTCGCTGAAAAATTTGAAGCGTTGCGGAGGGAAGCTTTGAAATAACGACGGAAAAAAACGTATGCAAAATAATTACGAAATCTTTATAAATATCTGCAAGTTAAATTTACTATGGTTTTTGATGCAATAAAAAGAGCGTTATCGAGATCTGTCGGAGGGGAGAATTCTGGTGAGGATTATTTAGAGATAGATTTGGGAAAAGAAGAGGCACAGCAGAAGGTTTTTGTGAAGCTCTTCGCCCTCAAAGATTATGAAGAGGTAAATAATATACTGAATTTCCTCAGGGAAGGGTATACTATAGCTGTTATTGATATAAAGACTCTTAGGCAGAGAGACCCTATAGAGCTTAAAAGAGCTATTTCCAAGATAAAAAAGACCTCAGACGCCATGGAAGGCAATATTGCTGGTTTTGGAGAGAACGTTGTCATAGTAACTCCTTCTTTCGCCAAGATACACAAGGAAGCAATGCCTGCAAAGGAAGAAAAGAAAGAGTTCACAAGCAGATGGGATTAATTTTTTTCTAAGGAAGATAATGCCAATATCACAGACCCTTGATGTTTATTAAAAGAACCTCTTTTAGGCGCTTATGATTATAAATATCAATTAATTAGTATTTTCTCTGCTATATTATATATTAATAGCAAACTAAACTTTTGCTATGGAAAAGACTGTTTTCAGGGCAACCACTATTGTTGCTGGAACAAACAACGCGAGAAGCGCTGCGAAAACAGATGAAACAACAGGTCCTATTCCTATTCCGAGCAAAGAGCCTGTAACGCTGTCCATCCCAAATCTGCTTATAATGACCAATATTGCGCCAGCCCAGAGAAAAGTCTGGGCGTCGCCGCTTGGAACACTGAAAAATCCGATAAGGAGCCCGAGAAGAACAAGAATGCCATATATTTGAGGATTATATTGTGACAACGAAGGAAGAGGAAGAAGTGTCGTGGATAGTCCAATGACGACAGCCAAAATCACCCCTATCAAAAAAGCCCATGCTCCTACAGAATTCTCCCTAGCTTTTATCACCATCTTCTATTATTGTTTTCCTAAGTCTCTGAGTTATATAAATTTTTGTCATTTAGGAAATAACGAGGAAAATAAGTGGAAATAACGGGAAAATAATTATATACAGAAAAATATAAATCTTTATAAACCATAGTAACTGCAGAATGATTACAGAAAATGAGAACGAAAAGTTTTGGTTTGTTTTCACTATCCATTTTTGCAGTGGTTTTGGCGATGGGAATAGCGAGCGCTGCGACTGTTTTCTCTGATGATTTTAATACGGGATTAGATGGCTGGACTATAGCAAATTGGAGCAATCCAGGAACTTTTGCCGAATCTACAAATCAGGCATCATCTAGTCTTTCAAGAACAATCAGTACATCTGGCTTTAACACCATTGTTATTAAATATGACAGACAATTAGCAACAGATTGGGAAACTACAGATAATTTTAAAGTTTCATGGTTCAACGGGACCACTTTTACCACATTAGAAGAAATTAATGGTAGTGCTTCTGATACTCTCCCCAATGATATCTCTTTTGTATCAAAAACATTCAATCTTCCTTCTTCAGCAAATAATAACTCTAATTTTCAATTAAAATTTGAATGTGCAACAAGTGCTGCAGATGAATTTTGTAGAATTGATAACTTGGTTGTTGAAGGAACAGTTACTCCTGTTCAGACTTCTGTTCCTCCAGAAGTCACATCATGTTCCACAACAGGAAATCCCGGTGATTTGGATGTTAAAGGAATAAGCTTCCAGAACAACGGAATGCAATACAATACATTTGGCAAAGATGATGAATGGTTCCCATTCGAGGAAATTGAGGCTGAAATAAAAGTAGAAAATAATGGAAATAATGATGTTGATGACATCTCTGTTGAATGGGGGGTTTGGGATACGGATAAACAGCAATGGGTAATTGACCTTGACGAAGAAGATGAAATTAATCTTAAAGACGGAAAGGACGAAACACTGATACTCACGTTCAAAATAGACGATGATATGGATGCCAGCTTGGATGAGCTTAGCGATGGAGATAACTACAGGTTCTACGTTGTGGCAACAGGAACAGTTGATAATTCAACCTCTCCCGAGACATGCGTTTCTGATTTTGAACAGGTATCAATAGTAATAGAAAGCGACTTCGTAGTTCTTGATAACTTTGATGTCCCTGAAACAGTTCAGTGCAGCGAAACAGTCACAATAACAGCAGATGCGTGGAATATTGGCGATAATGACCAGGACGAGGTTTCTGTGCTTGTAAATAACAGGGAACTGGGACTTAGTGAAGAAGATTTGGCTGGAGACATAGATGCATTTGACAACCAGAAGGTTTCACTTACATTCACTGTTCCTTCAGATGCAGAAGAGAAGTCTTATGGGCTGGACTTTGAGGTTCTTGACGAAGATAGCGATGTATACAAAAATGACTTTGATGATGATCTTTCAGACTTTAGGATTCCTCTGCAAGTTTCAGGAAATTGCGGCGGAGAATCTGGAACAGAAGAAGCTTCTGTTGTTGCAAACATAGTTTCTGGCGGAAGAGCAGGCCAAGAACTCGTTGTCAGAGCCACAATCACAAACAATGCAAACACCCAGAAAACCTATGCTTTGAATGTTGCAGGATATTCAGACCTGGCGTCTTCATTCTCTCTTGACCAGAATACATTGTCCCTGAATAAAGGAGAGTCTAAAAATGTGCTGATAACTCTTGATGTAAATAGGGATGCGGCAGGAAGCAAGACATTTTTCCTTGAATTGGTTTCAGATGGAAAACTCACAAGACAGCCTGTGACTGTCTCAATCAGCGAAGGAGCAGCAGGGATAACGGGATTTATAACAGAAGGAAACTGGTACTTGTGGGGAATAGGTCTCTTGAATATTGTCCTAATCATAATAATAATAGTGGTTGCGGTAAGAATTGCAAGGAAATAATTCTTTCTGTTCTTTCTTTGATGGTTTTTAAGATATTTGACATTAAGTTAATAAACTTGCCTTAACTTTTCTTGAAATGAAAAAGAAAACAGGTGATATATCTGATATTATCCTGAGATATCTTGTTCTTGTCCTGGTTGCAATTCCGAATCTCTGGCTGTTTTACCTGATATTCACTCCTTTAACAGCGTATCCTGTTTACTGGCTCCTGAACCTTTTTTATGATGCCTCTATCTTAAATAACGACATAATTCTGATAAATCAGACAGTTTCCATAGAACTGATAGAAGCCTGCATAGCTGGCTCCGCATATTATCTTCTCTTAGTCTTAAATTTATCAGTTCCTAAAATTGATTTAAAAAGAAGAATTAAGATGGTTGCCTTCTCCTTTTCCATATTTCTAGTCATTAACATTTTGCGAATATTTTCATTGGGTCTTGTTGCAATATCTGGCTCCAGTTTTTTTGACATAACTCACAGGATTTTCTGGTACGCCTTGAGCACTATTTTTGTGGCAGCGATTTGGTTTTTAGAAGTTTATGCATTTAGAATAAAAGAGATACCACTTTATTCAGATATAAAATTTTTATATAAAAATACAAGAAAGCAGAATAAAAAATAAAATAAAATGTTTCCATTGATTGAATCTTTTCTTCTTTTTATAAACAAACTAGGCTATCTGGGGATTTTCGTCGGGATGACAATAGAAAGCACAATTTTTCCACTGCCGAGCGAGTTGATTCTTATTCCTGCAGGAATCCTGATTGCCCGTGGAGAAATGGCCTTTTTCCCTGTTTTTTTTGCAGGGTTGCTTGGAAGTATTCTTGGTGCTTTGATAAATTTCTACATGGCTCTTTATTTAGGAAGAAGGACTATGGATTTTTTAGTTAAAAAACATGAAAAACTCCTTTTCCTAAACAAAAAAAATCTTGAAAGAACAGATGCTTATTTCAGAAAACACGGGGAAATAACGACATTCATTGGAAGACTTATTCCCATGGCAAGGCATTTAATATCCATACCGGCGGGATTTTCACGAATGAACATTGGTAAATTTATTCTTTATACGGCATTGGGTTCAGGAATCTGGACAGCTATC
>JBBSXY010000026.1:6933-8139 GCA_038045525.1 Nanobdellota archaeon
CATATATCTCCCAAAAGCGTCGCAAGTCGCATTTTCGTCCCTTATCACTTTTACTTTTAAAATTTGATAAAGGTTGTTTAAGTTTGCAGCAGCAATAGCACCCTTTCCATCGCATACAAAATCATCTTCGCTGTTCAATACCATGATATCCTTAAATTCAATTGACCCATTAAAAGAAACATCGAGTTTTCTTGGGTCTTTTCTAAGGTAAAAGTTGTAATCATTGGTTTTGTTTCCGGGCCATGTAAGCGTGACATTCTTTCCGCTGACTTTTACAGGCAAGTCTGTCTTGTATAACACGAGGCAGGGAGGTCCTGTATCACAAAGTCTTGTGATTTCGAAGCCAACTCCGCGATATTCGAATTTGCTTAAGGAGTTTGATATAATAACAAGCAAAAAAATACCGACAGTTAAAATTCCAATTCCTATCAGTATGTTCCTCAGAATTTTGTTTTCCTCCCTTGCCCGTTTCTCTTTGCTTACAGGCTCTTCCTCTAACTTGACCACACCTGGGCGAGTTTCATCTTCGCCTGTCGGCTTTTCAATCTCTTCCTTAATACCTTTCTTTTTTCTTGCCATTATCTGACTTCCAGGATTTTGAATAAGAACTGGTCAGCGAGCGCAGCCAAATCTTCTTTCTTGCCTTCAATAAAAACGCAGTTGTTCTTTTGTGTTATGCTGTTGGTATTACCCTCTTTTATTATTATAAAGTTATCGTTGCAGGTTTTTGCAGGCAAATCCTTCTCTTTGCAGGTGGTGTTTTCCGGGCAAGCTTTCTGCACCCTTTGCGCTATTTGTCCGAGATTTACAACTATCTCTGTCTCTGCCTCTTCATCTTCAGAATAGACATAAGCAGGTTTTCCCTGATAGCTTGCTTTAAGTTTGATCTCAGAATCAGAGCCAATGTCAGGAACCTGCTGCGGCGTGTATTTAAAGACATAATTCCCCAAAACCCATAAACCATTCTGGCTGACAAACTTGAAGCCATTGTACTCTGCCTCGTTTTCTGAAATCTGGTCTGGAGCTTGGTTGTTCCCCACACCACTTTGAATCGCAAATCCCATGGTGCTTGCTATCAGAACAAAGGCCAGAAAAACCACAAGAATTGTCTGGTTCCTTCTCTGCTTTTTTGCTTCTTCTTCCTTTGAAACAAGTTTTCTCATGTTCATGAAATACCAATGATGGTTTATAAATTTTAATTTACTT
>JBBSXY010000027.1:0-1079 GCA_038045525.1 Nanobdellota archaeon
TTATAGTCATGGAACTAAATAATTGAGCACATTGTGCCTGAAAGGTTGAGTTTTCCAATAATTCTGTAAACTCTCAGATAACTCCTCTTCCGAATTATGCGACACATAAGTTACATTATCTCTTGTCTGTCTCCAGCACTCTTCCACTGGATTAAGGTCTGATGCCCCAGTTGGAAAAAACATGTAATCAATCTTATTTTCTTCCAACCAGCTCATTACAAAATCATTTTTATTCCATCTTGCTTTATCTAAAAGCAGAAGCATTTTAGGAAACTTCATTCTTATCAATTTTATGTTCCATAAAACTTCTTCTTGAATCTGTCTTTCCATTTCATAACTGAGAAATTCGCCCGTTGAAGAATACGCACCTCCAAAATTAACTGCTTTTTTCGAGCCATTCTTGTAGATCACTGGAGTTATGCCTATTTTAGCCCATACCCTTCTCACATCTGCATCAATCTTAAAATGCGCTTGATCGTATGTAACAACTACTGTTCCTTTTTCCAGATGGGAAAGTTTTTTTTAAATTGTCCTTTGAATTCGTCGACGTCATTTTGATTTCTGCTTTTGTTTCTTGGCCTTGGCACTTTTAAAGTATAGCCCATCTTTCTAAGTTTCTTCAAACAATTTCTCGTTGTGTAAATTACTCCAAACTTATTTTTTATAAATTCCCTCACGTCTTTTGTTTTAAATCCTCTTTTGTAACCGTCTTTCATCTTTATTCCATTATCGAGCGCAGATGAAAGTTCGTTCATTTGTTTTTTACTCAACTCAGATTTTCTTCCTCTCCCAATCTTGTCTTTCAATCCTTTAACTCCTTTCTGCTCAAATCTTTTTTTCCAGTAAGGCACAATGCCTGTGCTGAGCCTGAGCTCAGCAGAAACTTCTCTCTGCGTCTTTCCTTCCCTCAGAAAAATTACTATCTGAATTCTTGATTTGGCTCTCAAATCTTCTTCAGACTTAAATTTATTTTCTAAATCAGCAACAGAATATTTTTGTAGTAACATTTTATCACCTCCAAAGATATAAAGTTGTTACCCTTTATATATTTTGCTCAATTAATTAGTTCTTATACTATA
>JBBSXY010000028.1:0-1315 GCA_038045525.1 Nanobdellota archaeon
TTAAGCGATGATAACGGAACTGTAAGCTTTATCGAAAACCTAATAAAAAAATTTAATATAACAAAGGTTTACACACATAATCCAAATGACAGGCACCAGGACCACAGAAATTGCAGCAATGCCGTGTCCTCTGCCGCAAGAAATATACCTGAAATTTTATTTTTTGAGGGGCCTTCAACAAGGGTTTCTTTTGAGCCGCATTATTTTGTTGAAATATCTGAACAAAATCTAAAGAAAAAAATAGAGTCGTTGAGGGCTTATAAAACTCAGCTTGCAAAAAATAGCATATTGAATTTAGAATGGGTAAAAAATCTTGCAAAAGTTAATGGAATGAGATGCAATTCTAAATATTCCGAGGCTTTTGAAATAAATCATATTCTCAAAGAAGGGAAAAATGTCTGAAGTAGTAATATCTGCCCACCAACCTAATTTTATTCCGTGGCTTGGATTTTTCGACAAAATGAAAAAATCAAATATATTTGTTATAAGGGACGATGTGCTATTTTCTTCCAGCAGCGATAGTTTTCAGCATAGGAACAAAATAAGAATTAACGGGAACAAAAACCTTGAAAATCCGCAATGGAAATGGCTGACATTGCCTATAGAAAAAAAAGGCGATTTGATAAAAAATATCCTAATTAGAAGAAATACCGTAAAAAGAAAGGATGAGGCCTGGAATGTTGAATTGCTTAGTTCTATAGAAAAAAACTACAGAAATTCTAAATTTTTCAATGAATATTTCCCCGTATTTGAGCGTATTTTTGACAATAGCGATGAGACCCTTTTATCATTGAATATGAAGATTATCAATTTTTTAAAAAATGTCTTTGGAATCAAAACAAAGGTTGTTCTTGCGAGCTCTTTGGGACTAAAATATGGAGAAGGCGAAAATAAGAATGCGTCGGAAGATTTAGCCAGGATATGTGCGGCTTTGGGGGGAAGTGTATACCTTTCAGGTTTTGGCGGAAAAGGATACTTAGATCTTGAGCCTTTCAAAAAAAGAGGAATCAAAGTAATTTTTCAAGAATACAATCATCCGGTTTATGAACAAAATTATCCCGGATTTTTACCAAATTTATCCTCCATTGATGGGCTATTTTGTGCCGGAAGAAAGATTTTGGCGGATACAAACAGATACAAAGAAGAAATCACGAATAAATACAAGGAAGAAATTAAAGAAGAAATACTTGTAGGAGCTTAATTTAAAATGATGAAAATAAAAAAAGGAGCCATATTTTTATTTGTTATTATATTCGGGATTTTATTCTCCTCGACAGTGTACTCGCAAACAACTGGAAATTACTTTACCGATTTT
>JBBSXY010000029.1:0-2379 GCA_038045525.1 Nanobdellota archaeon
AAGATAAGTTGGGGTCAAGTAAAGGTATTAGTCAAGCCGTTGGGTATGACAAGTGAAAAGTGGTTTTTACTTGATAGTATAGGAATTGACGAGGTGGAAAATAGGGATTAGTTGACAATAATGAGAATACATTGTATAAACTATGCCCCTAAAATGCCCTACAACGCACGATAGGTGGTGTAGTTGATATAAGTATCCTATCAAAATAATGGATTTCTTTGAGCCAAGTTTAATTGATAGGCGGTGGTTGAAAGCCAAAAATACTTATTACAAGTATTGTTTGGCGGAAACAAGAGCCAGTAAGTTGAAACAAAAGTGGCTTAAAAAGTATAATTACTATGTAAGAGCCATTGAAAGACGGGATAAACGGGAACGAGAAAAGTTAATATAACATAATAATCAATTCCGTCAAGTATTGACTAACATTAGGGTATATGTTCGGGTGTTTTAATTGGTCGTTGGAACAAATGTAATACGCCAGATATTAAAGATAAGTCAAGTGAACCTTGACAAAAATAAGTATATGTGGTGTTCTGATTATCAGACAATAAGTAAGTTAGTTTGTCAATGTAAAATAACTACAATAAGTTATCAACAGATAACACTTGACAAAAATAAGTGCGGTTGATAGAGTGTAAGTATAAATTAAAAACTAATAAGTCAAAATTACTTATCAACAAAAATAAGTTGACAAGAAATACTGACTTGTTATACTGGGAGTATGATTATAAAAATACAGACAGAGGAGTTCGCAAAAATACTATTACAAGTTGTAAAAGATACAACAAAGGGGTTAGACACGAAAGACAAGAACATAGAAGCCAAAATTGTTCTTATCAATTCAAGCGGAGAAACGGACTCCGAAGTATTTGGAAAAGCAGAATTACACATTGAAATAAAATAGCACATTAACATCTCATTTAGACCATAACATTAGGGAAAAGTCAAGTAGATAAGTTCGGCTTAATATCGTGGATATAGCAACAAAAATAGTTTTGTTTAATTCTCTTTTATCAAAAGTAAAAGAGGGCGGATTTAGTAGTGTAGTAGAGGGAATAGGTGATGACAACGAAGTTAGTGGTGAAGTAGCCGAAAGTATCGTAGTAAGTTTTCTTGAAAATGTCCTTATCCAGTTGGATAATGGTGATGATTTCAATGAAAGCGAAGAAGAAGAGATTAGTTTTGACACAGACGAAGTTTAGTAGTGAAACATAATTTCCGAACTTGTCAATCTTGATTTGTCCCCGATTTTATGGTCTTAATGAGTGTTAAATTGAAACACAGAAAATAGATTTGTCAAGTAGTTTATCCACAGAAAATACTTGACAGCAAAAGTGTAGGGTGTATAATTAGAGTAAGATTATATTTGTGTAAGTTGTCCGTTCCGATTACTAATATAACAATTAGTAGTCGGGCGGACACGACACTGGTAATAATGAATACTGAAAATAAAATAGTAGAAGCAGTAGAAACTACTGCCGAAGTAAAAGAAGAAACACAGACAGAGATATGTAGTGTTTGTAATGAAGCGACAGTATTAAAATTAGAAGAACATCTACAAGAACTTGACAGCGACAAGTTGTGCGACAAGTGTTTTGAAGATGAAACTTTTATCTGTGAAGATTGTAATGAAAGAGAGTGGGTTGATAATCAACATAAGGTAGAAGAAGAAAGAATTGTGTGTGATAATTGTGATGATAGTTATTACACTTGCGATTGCGGTTATAGATACCACGAAGATAATGGATATGGTTGTGGTGATTGTGATTATAATTGTTGTAGTGCGTGTGGTGAAGACCATTATCACGAAGAAGAAAATGAAGAAGCAGACGGATATTACAGAAATTATAGCAGGACACCTATCGTGGGAGATGTCAAGAAAGCCAAGTATCTTAAATATGATAGGTTAGTGGGTATTGAAGTGGAAACAATAGGTGGCGACCCAGAGGTTGTATCTGAATTATTAGATAAGAGAGTGGGTATTGAGGGGGACGGAAGTTTAAGCGGTAGTTATGCGATAGAATTACAGACCCCCCCTGCCAGTGCTAATGAATTAGAAAAGATAATTGCCAATGTGTCAAAAACATTGCGTAAAAGTGAATACAAAGTTAATAGCACCTGCGGATTACATATACATCTTGATAGTAAAGATATAAAATACAAACAAAGTGCGTTAATAAAATTGTTTAATACCTATTATAGTGTAGAGCCGATTATCTGGGCTATGTTGCCAAAGTCAAGGAAGACAAATACTTTTTGTAAGCCGATGACCCACAACATAAAGCCAGAGGACTTTAGTAAGATAGCAATTAGCACCAGAACGAAAGACGAATACTACATACAGAAGAAATGGTATAAGACGACCAGTATCAAGCAGAT
>JBBSXY010000030.1:0-1575 GCA_038045525.1 Nanobdellota archaeon
GCATAATATTGTGAGCCACCATAGAATATAAAATTATGTCTTACAGTTTCCTTACCGTAATTTTCCCCTTCATCTAAGAGCATATCTAAAAATTGTTTATTTGTAAAAACATAAGGATGAACTACCGGAATGCTTGTCTCGCTTTCATGGCTTATTTGGGCATGGATGCTCTTAGGATCAACCTTATCATCACAGATAATAACAAGGTCTATATCAGACTTTTTAGTTTGAGTTTTCTTAGCATAACTTCCAGTAAGCAGGAGAATAAAGAATTTCGTTGGAATTTTATTTCTTATATTCTCTATTACCTGCAAGGGAATATGTCTTTGATTCCAAGAAATATATTCATGCAAAAATCCGGCATAGCTTTGTGCAGAAATTGAAGAGAGATTAAGAACGTAAAGAACAGACTTGCCTACTTTTTCAGTAACAATAATCTTCTCTTCTTCTAACCTTTTCAGGGCGTCATAAATATAACCTTTTGAACGTTTTTTAGTTATTTTTTGTATTTCCGAATAAGTTAATTTCTTCCAAGGCTCTTTTAAGAAAGCTGAATCAATATGGTATTGTTCTTTTAGTATTCCCATTTTTAACTTATATTCTTATCAGTCCTATTTTATAGACTATATAGTCCTATATTAAAGACTTTAAATACCTTTTGTCTTTAGTCTGTTAATTCTTTCTCTTTTTAATCCCAAATTTAAACAGTTTTCTGCTTTTTGTAGATAAGATATTTTCATTTCTTCAGAAGGCTCTGTAATTTTCAGCTTCCCTTCTCCTCTAATTTTGTTCAAAAAATCTGCTTTTTTCATAAAATTGCTCAGACCCCCCCAAGATTACATGATTTTTAATAATTTCTTTTATTAAAAGTGAATTTATGTCAAATTTTCCTATTTTTACATTAATCTTTGAGTTTATGATTTTGATTTTTTCTTTTATAGAATTATTTGTTGTTTCAACGTAAATATCAATATCACTTTCTTGTTTTGCAATTCCTTTTGCATAGCTTCCAAATAAAATGATCATTAATTTTGGCAGACTCTTTTTTACATCATCAAGAATAATCCCCAGTTCCGGATATTTTTCTATGAGTCTTGATAGTTTGTAAATTTCAGAGGAGTAAACATAATTCTTTGAGTTTAGGTTGTTTTTAATAAAAAATACCTTATTTCTGCCTTCTATTTTGTAATCTAAAACCTGCATTTTCACTAAGTCATTCAACTTCCTTAAAATGGTCGCATGAGGCTTTTTGAGAGTTCTTGCTATCTCCCTTAAATGGGATTTTCCTTTAATTAAAACCAGAATTATCTCCAATTCTATATTGTCACTTTTGTTACTGTTTCTATTATGAACCATATGTATCATTTATGAACCATTAGTATTTAAGCTTTGTCCTTCTAAATAATTATATTTTAGACCTTTTTAGCCACAAATATTTAGACATTTCCCCTCTAAGCAAACGTTTTTTAGACCTTTTTAGCCACAAACTTCCTTACACAAACCCATTTTCTAATAAATCATCCCAAGATTTTTCTCCGAGAGCAACTAGTGCTTCCCTCATCGTAAGTATTGGTT
>JBBSXY010000031.1:0-4031 GCA_038045525.1 Nanobdellota archaeon
GTTAGGGGTTAATTTTAATCTTGATAAGAATAAATAGCTTTACCTAATATCTTTAGCAAGTTAGAAAAATTAAATTATATCTCTTATCTAAGTACCTTAACTCTATCTTCTGGAATAACTCCTGCTTCAACAAGAGGTTGAATATCAATCAATGTACTCTCTAACTCTCCTCCATGTCTATGCATTGTAATAAATCCTTTGTCAGATGAAACCGGAATTACGTAGTGATTAATTTTTTTGGAATTTTTGTCTTCTTCATGATAGATTACGAGAACTCCATCTTGTTCTCTTCTTGTTGCGTAGGCATACATCGGTTTATTTGTCATAATTCTTCTTAAAAGATCAGCTATTTAAATCTTTCTATTCTGTTACCACTTTAAAGAAATACACGCCCCCGCCAGGAATCGAACCTGGATGCCTGTAAAGGCTCCGCTCTCAAGGCGGATGCAGTACCATTGTGCCACGGAGGCTTGGTTTATAGATTGATTATATGATTTTAAAGATTACTGTTGAAGATGTCTGATTTTATTTAGGTGTCTTGGATTTGAAAAGCCTATTTTGGAGATAAATCTCTTAACATTTTCTTCTCCGTTAATCTGGATTTGCTTAGCAGGAGAATCGTTCTTTTCATGAATGGAATGTGGAATATTATAATTTTCCAAAATATTGTGGATTTGATCAATAAGGAAATTGCTGGCAGAAGTATAATTAATCCTGATGTAGGGCTTTTTGTAAATTTTTCTTTTGTCTAACCCTATTCCTCCATCAGTATCAAACATCCCTCTTAATGTGCTATTTATTAATTCTTCATGAGATTTAAGAATTTCATCAGGAATCTTTATTGTATAGGACTTTATTCCGTGAGGAAAATTAAACCTTTTTGTTAATAATTCAAATAATCTCTTTGAATAAATAGTTAAGGTTATTCTATCCTCTCTTTTTTTAATTATAGGTTTTATATTAAATTCTTTTTCACATATCGGAGAGAGTGTTTTGTGATAATATTTTTCATCTAAGATTTTATCTCCGGTTATTTGAGTTTGATATGTATGATTATATTTATTCGTAAAGCCATCCCCAATTATAGCCCCTATAAATTCACATAATCCTTTTGAAAGAGGCATATTAATATTAAAATCATATTTTACTGTTTTTGATCCCTTCTCCCTACCTATATCAAACTTATCTTTATTAATCACATAGGCTTTCTTTCCGCCAATTATCTGCCCCCAATTACTGTCTTTATATTTGATTTTTTTATTAAAATATTCCTTCTCTTTAGCAGGAACTAAATCTATTAATTTAGATAATCTATCTTCAGGAATACATAATTTACCACTTCTATAATTATCAATCATAGATCTATTTGTACCAATAAGAAGAGCAATTTTCCTCCAACTTTTTTGTGAATTCTTTATTTTATTGAAAAAATTATTCCTATCTTTTTTATTTATAAAAAATACCCTTTTCATAATTTATTAAAGAATAAGTAGTTTATATATTTTTGTGTTTCTGTGCTATTGATACAATTACTATAAGCTTCCGCTGGGAATCGAACCCAGGACCCCCGCATTACGAGTGCGGTACTCTTGCCAACTGAGCTACGGAAGCCTGATTAAAACTAGTTATCTAGATATTATAAAATTTGTTAATAGAAATCTCCTGCTAACTAAGAAAGGCTCTTCAGACTAATAAAAACAAATCAATCATCCGAAGAGCGCGCTCAGTCCTTCAGCCGCAGCGGCTTTCTTTTCTTCCTTAGGCTTTTCTTCTTTCTTTGCTTCTGGTGCTGTTGCCTGCGCTGGTGTAGCTGAAACCAAAGCCGCAGACTCAAGCTCTTTTGCTATATCAATTCCCTTAAGGCTTGCAACCAGAGACTTAATTTTTGATTCATCTGGTTCTTCGCCTGCGGCGGCAATTACCTTATGTAGGTGTTCGCTGTCTACATGTTTTCCAAGCTTGTGCAACAAAAGTGCTGCGTATATGTATTCCATTATTTATTTTCCTCCCGAGATTTATTTTGAATTTTCATTGACATTTTAACTATTAGTTTCATTTACTTTTAATTCACTAACTTCACTATTGATATTATTCTCTATCGTATTAGCAACATTTTCCTTTGCTAGATTTTCCAAAGCTCTGTCCTGCATCACTGCCTTTTGAATTAAAAACTTGATTGTGTCGTGTGAAATATAAGAAATACCAACAGCAAAACCCAGTGCTCTGGAGAAAGAATCTTTCAATTCCTTCAGGGTTCCTTCCCTGTCAATTTTAATTTCGAGATAGAGTTTTCTTTCCTCTGCATCAAATGCGGCAAGAGGTATAAATCCTATTGAAAAAGGCTTTATCCCGAGCTTGTTCATCACCTCTGCGGCAGCCTGTGATATTTTTTCTCCTTCCTTCACGATAACTTTTGGCTCTTTTATTATTATCTTTCCTTTTTCTATCTGGATTTTTATTCCCAATGCCCCAAGCTCGCTTATCGCGGGCCCTGGAATAAGGTCTGTCGGCCCTTCTGGAATTTCTATATCAGAGGGGGCTTCCTGTCCCTGTTTGGCCCTTGCAGGACTTCTCTTACTGACCAATTCTGCAGCCAGTTCAAAAGATTCCATGTCTGAAAAAAGAATGGCTGTGCTGTCTTTTACATGGCTCTTTAATTTTTTTATCTCTTCTATTCCTGAATTATCGAGTGCCCTGAATATCATGCTCTTTTTAGGAACCTTTACTATGGCCTTGCCCCTCAACTTTTTTGAAATTTCCTGGTATTGGGAAGAAGGTATGTTTTTTATCGAGGCTATGAGTATTGTTTTCTTCTTCTTTATTAAATCCAATAATTCCGAAATGAGGGTTTTTTTCTTCTCGGACACTTGGATTGTTTTTTTGCCTGCCAATTTCTCTGATTTCATTTTACTTTTATCTTCTGTGGTTTAGTCATTGTAAACTTCAGCTCTATGTTCCTGATATTTTCCTTTTCTTTTGGAAGGTTTTTAATTACAGAATTATAAACTGCAAGGATATTTTCTGTTATCTCCTCGTCCTTCATGCTCTGCTTCCCTATGGCTAATTTGATGCTTGCCTCCTTTAGTCTTATCTTAATGCTGTTGCTTATTTTCTTTTTTACTTCTTCTATCATTTTATCGTTGACATCCATAAGGATACCGAGCTGGGGAGAAGGCATTTTGCCTGCGGGGCCAAGGACCTTACCAAAAATAGTTGCAACTTTTGGCATCACGCTCGCCTGGGCAATGAAAAAATCAAAACTTTTTACGAGCTTTTTAAGGGCCTTCTTTTCAGAATAATTCTTAAAATCGTTGGGGGTTATCGTTTCCATGGACTTGTTCTTGGTTTCCAGAAATGCGCAGATTTTCTTTTCCTTTATCTTATGGGGAACAGACACTAAAATATTTATCTGGCTTTTCTTCGGGTCAAATTTTTGCAGATTTATTATTAGGTCGACAGTTTGGTCAAATTTCCTTTCTTCGCTTTTTCTCAATTCCGATAAAGCTTCCTTTATCTCGTTTTCAAGTTCCATGTATTACCTCCAACTTTATACGTCAATGCCGTAGAACATATGCATCAACGAAGTTGTGCTGACGGTTAAAAAACTGCGGTAAAGACAGTTTATAAATATTACCACAATAATACTTATAAATTAAGATTGTTGACTTCTTAAAATGGAACTTGTCGCACTGCTTTCCACGGGAAAAGGGAGCTGGGGCCAGGTCTCAGGCCTTCTGAAATACGGGGAGTGGGACAATGTAGTGCTTCTTGGCAGTGAGTTTGCGCAGAAATTTACCTCTGAAAAAAAATTCGAGTTCATAAAAGTTGATTTGGACAAAAAACTCGAAGATCTAAGAAAGGAGTTCATGGAAAAACTCAGGGGAAAGGTAAAAGGAACAGAAGTGGCTTTAAGCATAGCTTCGGGCGAGGGAAAAGAGCACATGGCCCTGATTTCCGCTCTCATTAATCTTCCTGTTGGAATAAGGTTTGCTGCTTTGACGAAAGATGGCGTAATTGACCTGTGATTTTTA
>JBBSXY010000032.1:0-1998 GCA_038045525.1 Nanobdellota archaeon
ATCTTTTTTAAGCATTGGTTCAAAATCTTTAACCAAATCATTTTCCCATTCCAACATATCTCTAAAAGCGATGCCGTAATCCTTTACTTTTAAAATAAGGAAGGAACTTCGCGCCACCCCGTCGCCGTGGAGCCCGAGCATAAATTCATCTCCAAAAGTGCGGCGCAGGGCGCTCGGCATATTAAATTTGAGCTCGTCCACCAAGTCCCCCGCGGCAACGGTCGTTTTTGTGTCGGAGTTAGAAATGATTATGGCTGTAACCCCCTTCAAATAATCAGCGGAGGCGCGAAGCGAATTAAATGTTTCTTTAAGCCCTTCTTTCGTCGCGCCAGAAAAATCAAGAATGATTGTTTTTTGGGCTCCTATAATTGTTTTTTCTCCCACAATCTTTACGGGGTCCTGGCTTTTCTTAAAAGCAAACAGGTACCAGGCGGTGGCGCCCGCCCCAAAAATCAAAACCAAACTAATGACATAAATCAAAAAATTCTGGGGCAATTCCGAAAAACTTTTCGTTTTTTCACTCCCTCCTTCCTCTAGTTTTTTTTGCTGTATTATTTCCTGTTCTTTTTCCTCCCTCTTTTTTTCGTTCTGTTTCAGAGCAATGTCGGCTAAGGACTGGTCTTTGCTTTTTATAAATTCGGCAATGTCGCCGTGGTAAGTGCGCAGGTGGGGCAGTGGCTCTTCTTTATGCAGAATATCTGCCAATTTTTCCTTCTTTTCTTCGTGAGAAGTTACCTCCGGCGGCAAACCCACTCCCAATGGTTCCACATTTCGCCCCAAATTCTGCGGCTTTGTCACATCCAAATTTTCAATCTCATTCTCTTCCATACCCTAATTATGGCATAAAATACTCTCCCGAGCAGTAGCGGAAATTTGTTTCAACGGCTCTTTTTTTAATTAAGCAAAGCTTAAGCTTCTTGATAGTCGGTTTTTCAAAAATTTATTCTGAAAATCTCTGGCTAATTTTTTTGAAGCATCGAGAATTTCAAAAGCGATGATTCGACCGCTTTTGTCGTAATCAATAATCACATGATCGGCCACTTGGTCGCTCTCAAAAATCGGTTTTTCATTAAACCTCATGTATAGGGCGTCTGACTTTTTATCGTATGAGAATTTCATAAATACTTACTTATTTTTGATGTTTTAAAAACCGTTACGATTATCATTTTTTCAAAATCTTTTTCAACTATTGAAATCAACAGAAACCGCTTTTGTTCATTTTGAAAGATTTTAATAAATTGGAATCTCCCATCTTTCTGTCTTTTAACCACACTCGGTCTCTGTATCGCTCTCACCACAAAAGTTCTTGATAGTCCTCTTTCCAGCAATTGCTTTTCGGCGTGTTCCGTAAAGCCAATTTCCATGAAACTATAATAGCAAATTATAAATTTTGGTCAATTCGATTTAGGGTTGAAAAACCCCGGGTCGGCGTCTTTGATGGAGAGCTTGAGGCGGCCTTTTTCGTCAACGCCTTTAATGAGCACCGGCACTTTCATGCCAACCCGCAAATATTTTTCTACTCGGTCAATGCGAAAAGGCGCCATCTCCGAAATGTGGACCAAGCCGTCGGTGTGTTTGTTCAATTCCACAATAGCGCCAAAGTCGGCCACCCTCACCACTTCCCCTTCAAATTTTTCGCCTGTTTTGTATTCGCGCGTCATATCTTCTATCAATTTTTTGGCTTGATTGGCTCCTCCGTTCTCGCCAGTAATATAAACCGTGCCGTCTTCTTCAATATCTATTTCTACCCCGGTCAATTCTTTAATCTCGTTTATATTTTTGAAAAGCTCCTTCCTGTAAACTCTCTTTTGCTTTCTTACAACTCTCAGCCTTTCAAAATCCTTTAAGCATTGTATTGCAGAAACAGCACCTTCCAGAAGGTTCTTCCTGCTCGCTCTGGGATTTAAGATGCCAACATGCATTATTTCTTTTTTCATTCTTCAAAAAGCTTTTTGTCAATCTCAAGAAGCTTGTCTTTCAGATCCTCTAAATCATTAT
>JBBSXY010000033.1:0-1226 GCA_038045525.1 Nanobdellota archaeon
CGTCGGGCGTGCCTGCGTCACGCAACACAACTCGGCGACGTGGGCCGAGATGGCGTTCGCTCGGGTCGACCAGATGGGGTCGGCGTGGTCGGTCGCCTCCGGCACGCTCCACACGGCGGTAATTGGGATCGCAGCGCAAACGATCTCATGGGGCCACCTGACCGGCGTCGCCGCCGTTTCGTCCGACTGGCGGCGGTTCGTGTTCTCAAACGGGTCGTCGTGGCACCAAGCCGGGTTCGTCAACCCGACGAGCCTCCGGGGCGCGCCCGTGTCGGCCCGCCCGTGGTACGTTTCGGCCGGCGTTTGGGTCGACTGGTCGGGCGGGGCCGGGTTCGAGTTCGACACTTGGCTCGCCGAGTCTCGACACCGGAACGAGGTCGACAACCTGTTCCTCCCCTCGCCGCAAGCGACGTGGCGCTCGACCTCGCTCGCGTCGAATCAGATCATCCTCGACTCGTCCAACGTCGCGAGCCGCGCCGGATTCGGACACGACGGCTTCGCGATGTTCGGGGCGAACGTCCGGAAACTCCGGGTCGCCTACAACTCGTCGAACGCGCTGTGGAGCGCGCCCGCGCAGGACATGACGCTCTATTCCGACCTCGTCGCCGGACTCTCGATCAGCGTGGTCAACCTCGCCGGGGCGCTGTCCTACGTCGACGTGACCGGCGCGACGCTCGACGAGGGGGCCTACGTCGGCAAGTGGCTGCACATGACGAACGGCGCGTGGGCGAACGCGTCGATCACGATCGCCTCGCAGGTCGGGAACCGGCTCTACTTCGGCCCTCCCGGTTGGACGTCCGTCCGCCCGTCGGTCGGGGATTCCGCCGTGATCCACGGCTCCGTGCTCGCGACGCTCTACGCCGCGCGCCGGAATTACGACTTCATGTTGCTCGAAACGTCGGGGCAGACGACGGCGGCCGGGTACTACGAACTCGGCCTGCCGGTCGCGGGCGTGACGATGGGGCTCGACGGCGCGGCGGTCGATTGGCAGCACGCCGAGGCGACCGTGAACGGCGTCGAGGTGTCGGACGGGGTCGGGGGCGTCCGCTGGGCGTTCGAGGCGACGCCTCCTCGCCGCCGCTGGGAAGGCACGATCTCGGGGGACGCGATCGGGGCGCGGCGGACGTTCGAGCGGCAACTCCGCACGCTCGTCGACCTGTCGGTCAAGCCGTTCGCGATGATGTGGGACCGGGACGACCTGCCCGCCACGGTCGCGCCCGTCCGGT
>JBBSXY010000034.1:0-1879 GCA_038045525.1 Nanobdellota archaeon
AAATAGAAGTATTAATGGAGGTTTTTGGCAATAAAAGCGACATATTGAAGAAGCTTTCCAGTTTTAAATTTGAAGGAGCCAAGAAAACCATTGACATCTATTTTTTTGATCCAAAAAGAAAAAACCTTAAACCTCACAAAAACTGCCGTCTAAAAGAATGTTTCCGTATCCGCACTAAAGGCGGAAAATCTTATTTAGCGTATAAAATAGATCATTTTAATCAAAAAGATATTTGGTCGCATTCAGATGAACACGAAATTGAGATTTCGAATCCAGAAACAACCCTTAAAATAATAGAGCATTTAGGATTTAAAGAACTGGTAAAGTTGGAAAATATCAAGCATACTTTCTCAAATAGTAAATATGAAATAGTCTTTGAGGAAGTAAAAAATCTCGGTCTTTTTTTGGAAGTGGAAGCTATCAATACCAATTCAAACGGAAATATTAAGAAAACAAAATCTGATATCTTAAAACTCATCAAATCTCTTGGCATTAAAACCGGATTAGAATTAAATTCCGGAAAACCAGAATTATTGTTGAAAAAACAAAGAAAATATGAAATCAATATTAAAAGAAATCATTAAAGGCAACTATTCTGCTTTAGGGACAAAAATTTTTTCTGAAAAGAAATTGAAAGAACATGCTGTTTTAATATTGAATATAAAAGAGAGAGAATTATTACTAACTAAAATAATATTATCTATTCCAAAAAATAATTATGCTTATGATTGGAATTGTGGAAGTTTGGTTCAGCATTTCGATTCTTCGTTGGTGACTAAAATCTTTTTATCTATCGGATCATCAAAATTTTATGAATCGGTTGGGTTGACTTGGGCTTTTGGAGAACTAAACAGCAAAGATCCGATAATAATTAACTATCTTTATGAGGCCATAAAGAATTCAAATAACCATGAGAGTTGGTGGCGCGCCGCTTTTTCATTGGAAAAATTAGGATTAGAACAAGCTGTGAATTGCCTAAAAATAAATCTTGAAAAAAGAAGAGAATATTCTTTAGAGCATTGTTTAGAAAATCTACATGATAAAAAATGCATAATAGGATTACTTTTATGTTCAGATTCAGACAATATAAAAAATATTATATTACCGACGATAGAAGAAAAATTATTAATTTCTAATGATACCAAAACAATTGTAAATTGTTGCTGGCTAATAGGTAGGTTCAAATTTATAGACACAAAAATTTTCGATAGACTCAGAGAGCTTGTAATTGGTGGAAACTATGAATTGCAATATTATGAGATGTTGGCAATAACGGAAAATGCAGCAGAAAAATTTAAGAAATTATTGGAAAAATTTCTTTCTCATCATGATCCTTTGATAAGAAAAATGGCAGTCCGAGGTGTAAGCAATATAGCAAATTTCAATTCGATGGAAATATTGGAAAAAAGATTAGTTAAAGAAAAAAATGAAAAGGTTATTGGGGAGCTGACTAAAGCAATTTATTCGTTTAAAAATCCGGAATTTAGAAGGATATCCTTATTAAGAAAAACCTCAACATGGAATGAAAATGGAACAATTAGAGACGATAGCGATAAGTGGTATAGTGATCCGGCTCTCTACCAAATTTTTTCTGAGTCAGAAGATCCTGAGAACATATGTTTTAATATAATTCAAAATGCAGTCAAAAATATAAAAATAGTTAATCCTGTGGATATAGCTTCGGGGACAGGAAGAATGGCATGGCAGATTCTTGATCATTTAGATTTTGAAGGTTGTATTTATTGTGTAGATTCAAGTAAAAAGATGTGTGATTTTCTAGAATTACACACAAAAAGGGATAATCGCTCCGCAAATAAACTTGTAGTAGAAAATATAACGATAAAAGATTTGGTTAGTTCATTTAAAAATATAAAAACCT
>JBBSXY010000035.1:0-14386 GCA_038045525.1 Nanobdellota archaeon
TCATGTACTTTGTTATTGACTCCAATGCTCCGAGTTTCCTTGAGAAGATTGTTACTGGAATGCATAACTCTTCTTTAATTACTTCCAGGATTTCTTTTTTGCTGACTTTGTATTTTTCCTTTAACTTATCTGTTATTGTCCTGACCATCTCTCTTTTATTCAAAGAATATTCTTCTTTCAGCTCATCCATCACTAATCCTAATAATTTGATTAACTTGTCGTCTTCAACTTTCTTTTTCTCTCTCTTTCTCTTTTTTCCAGGTATTAATGCAACCAGCAATACGCGGATTTCCCATGAACCATAAAATGAAGATGAATACGACTGTGCGGTTATGTCCTGGGGAACGCCTTTCAGACAGAAGAACAATTGCTCCTGCCCTGATGTTTCATTTCCGTGAAGCAAGGAATTGTTTCCCTTGCTGAAGTTAGTTCCATTTAATTGGCGAGATGTTGCATTTGTCATTATTGAAGCATTTATTCCGGCACCGCACCCGTTTGTTACGTTTCCTATCGTGAAGTTATTTGCGAATATGAACTGCGTTGTAGTTGTTTCCCCGCGGAGATTGTATGCTGTTAAGTTTATTGTTGAATTTACAGAGTTTCCAGTGTTGTTTATTGTTATAGGATTGTTAGTAGCGGTAATGTTTGTGTCTGTAAGATTTATTGGCGATGGCCATGTCAATGCTGTCGGAGAAATAGCCATGGCTGTCAATAAATTATAGGTGAAGTTTGTCGTTGAGTTCTCTGCACCTGCCTCGCTGTTGTCTCTTGCAGAAATATTGATTGTCCACACACCAATCTCGTCATAATAATACATACTTACATTGCATGTGAACATTTGTCCGTTGCCACCAGAACCAATGTTTGCACAGGAAAAGTTATCCCTATTTGTCTCTCCTGTCCTATTGAACCTTGCTCTTACACTGCTTAAATTTATGGTCCCGGAACCATCTGTGTCATTTACGGAAAAATTCAGCAGAACAGACCGGTATCCCGATTCCAGCGGATTCTGGGATGAAACAGCCTGGACAAAAGGAATTGTCGGGGCTGTGTTTGTCGTTACATAGCTAAAAGTGGCTGTATTATTCAAGTTTCCTGCTGTATCATTTGCATAAACAATCCATCTTATTGTTGAGCCAGCTGTTGTATTAACTCCTTTTGTAACATTACTCCAATTAGTCACCCCTGTCATTCCAACAGCACTATCATTTGTAAAAGAACCTGTTCCATTATCAAAGCTGAATATGTAACTTTTTAAGGCAGTATCATCACTCCAATTTACCCTATGTTCTATAAATGTTCCTGCAACTGTTCCATTTGTTGAATTTAGAGACCATTTTGGAACGATGGTGTCTCCTGTTGTAACAGGCCATTCAATCACTTCCCAACTTCCAAGTGCAAATCCTGTGGATTCATTTCTTGTTCCCCGAATAGCTGTTGAATTTGCAAGATTTATTCTTTGGAAAGCAGATTCACTTGCAGTAGCTGCTGAAGCAGAAATCATCTTTCCACTTCCGGGACTCCAAGCAGTAGATATAGTAGTATTAACAGCATTTATTGTGGCAAGGACACTGGCATTTACATTATTTGGATAGCTAAAAGTTCCTCTTTGAACTTCTGCTCCAGTTTGGTCATCTGCGAAAGTCACTACAAATACAGTTGCATTAAGAGTTGCAGCAGTGGTGCCAATTCTTGTTCCATTAATTGCTGTTGAATTTGCAAGATTTATATCAACACTTCCCTCTGCAGGATCATCCTGCGCTTCTGATGTTATCCATGAAGCAATAAGAAAAGTCCTGCTTGTGTTGACCGAAACTATTGTTGTAAATTCTGCAATGTCGGTTGTTATAAAGTTAAGGGCTGGTTTCTGAACTGTAAATTCTCCGTTAAGAGATTCAAACACATACCAGCTTCCTGCCTTTGTTTGAGTGCAAGTAAGTCCTGTCATACAATCAAAAGTTAAATGTGTTGAATTTGTTATGTTTCCTCTTATCATACTTTCATCATAATTATCATTTACAAGAGTGTTTTCATAATAGAAAATAAGTGCTGTCCTCGACGTATTAACACTTTGAGCTAATGCAATTGGCAACGAACCTGTTATTATACTAAAAGTTCCGTTTTGAACTCTTACGAAGCTTGGATTAAATTCAACAAGACTAATGGAAGTATTTACATAATTTGCTGTGCCAAGATTTCTGTTTATTTTAACTGCTGTTCCGTTTATTGATATGTTGATCGCTTTTCTATTGAAATTGTCAATATCTGCTACTTCCAATACACTCCACGTCATAAATGGAACAACATTTGATATATTTTGCGAGAGTCCTAAGTTAGAAAAATTAGCTATAGTTGATGGACCCATTGATATTACATGATTTTCTACAGAAATAACAAGGCCAGCTGGGTCAATTATATGGTCAAATTCGACACTGCCTCCGATGACACGAAGGTCAAAAGTGTCTTGGCTTCCTTGCAAGTTTTTTAAGAAGATTTTGTTGTATTGGTTTGAGTTTATTGTTGTAAATTCTGCAATTTTTGTTGTTCCTTCAGCTTCATAAACTTCTATTTTTGGGTTTCCTGAAACAACTCTTGGATATAAAGTGATGTCTTTATTTGATGTTAAGGGAATCTCAAAGGTGACTCTTACATAATCGTTTTCAGAGATTGTTTCAGACCAATTTCCGTCTAATTCTTTTACGTCGTCATAAATATCTGAGATAAAATTTTTGTTTGAATCCAAATGCTCTGCTTTTGTAATCACAATTATTTCAAAAGTTTGGCTTGATAAAGAAGGTGCAATCCAGGAAACATAATCATAAATTCCATTGTTGTCAGTATCTTGGACAGAACTCGGAGAAATGTAAGTATTATTTTCAATCCAGTGAATTTTTATTGATGTGGGATTTTTTACATTTAAACTTTCAGGTAAATTTGTGAAAGCAAGGACATTTTCATAATGCAATCCATCAGGGCTTGAAATTTTTATTGTTTTCCCTGTTTTTGTTTCTTCTTCTTTTGATGTTGGTGCAGGCGTTTCATACCTCATTTCATAGCCTGTTAAATTTCCAATGATATTGAGTTCAATCTGTTCTTCAGCAGTGCCTATTGCGCCTCCCGTGATTTTTCCTATGTTATTAAAAATCCTTGATAAAATACCTTGTTCTGAAATTGTAAAATTGGCTTGTTCTTTGATTTCAATATTCTTTGCTGATGAGGGTAATTTTGTTCTTATATCTCCTGGTTGTTCACCAGAAATGGTTTTGGTCCATTTTACCGACTGACCGAGAGTCGCTTCTGATTGGATTAGATTTTCAGCGTATATTTTTTCTTTTTCCTGAATAAAAAGTCCCGTAGGAGAAAATTTTAAATTTGAAACTGAAAAAAGAATCAGAACGAAAAAAGAGATGAAAAACAAGATAGAAATATGCCTTCTTATTCTTTTTTTCCTGTGGTGCGCAAGCAAAGCCTCGCATTCTTTTATGTAATTGTCATAATAGGATATCCATTCCTTGATTGTCTTTCCGTCGAAGCTTTTGTATGCTGTCTCAATATAGAATTCTCTGGAAATCCTTTCTTTCAAGTAATCTTGTAAGAGCTCCCGCAAATATCTGGCAAAATAATCTCTTCTCTCCCTGGCAATCTTAATCTTTTCCCTGAGCTCTATTACAGAAGCCCTAGCTGAGTGGGCATTTCCCATTACTTATTATGTATGTATTAATGCTTATAAATATATGTAATATTATAATTAATACTTATTATTTATGATTCTATTCAGCAAGATGGCGGAGACTTAAAAAATTTCCTAAATTAGCCGATGCCAGACTAAAAATTTCTGCAACTCAGAATAAAATCCCGTTGGAAATGCCATTCAATCATATACATCTAATTTCAAAAAAGTTTTTAAACACAAAGTTCTTTAGACGCAATATGAGGAAAGAGGTTGATATTTCTATATTTGCCGTTCTCATCGTGGCTGCAGCAATTCTCACTGTTTATTATCTCAATATAGGGCCCACAGGGTTTGCGGTTTTCCAGCAGACAAACCAAACAGCCTTTGATGAAGGAACATACGGCAATGTTTTATATAATGCAAATGCAAGCGCTGTCGTTTTAAATACAAGCGCAAATGCAACTTTCGGAACATACACATCAAAGGTTTTTGATTCCAACAATACGAACACGACATGGAACAACTTAACACGGCAGGGCGCGAATGTGACCTTTGAGGTCAAGACATGTTCTTTAGCTAACTGCTCTGATTCAAATTTTTCTGCAGCCAGCAACTTAAGTAACTTAAATCTTACAGGGAGATATTTCCAATACAGAACAACATTTGATTCTGCCAATGACACATTGACGAGCGTTGCAATTGATTATTCTGTTCCCGCCGCCCCTGTTGTGACTTCTGTTTCTATATCACAGCCATCTGGAGCAATAAGCTCAAGAGTCGATATACCAATCCGATTCAATGCCCTTGGAACAGGTCTCCAGTGCTGGTATGGCGTTAAAAGCTCTAATGGAAGCGAAGTCGTAGCAAACACCACCCTTTCAGGTTGCTCAAACTCAACATTTTCTGTTAGCGGAGACGGAGACCATGTAATCACTGTTTATGTAAATGGCTCTTCTGGATTTGCATTGCAACAATCTTCATTTTTGGTAAGCACTTCCTCTCAAAATCAACCTGTAGCAAAGGAAAAAGAGAAAACTCCTGCGGAAACACAGCCACCTCCAGAGGTTGCTGCCCAAGAACAACAGGCAAGAATTACGCAGATATCTTTAATAGATGTTCCAAGCCAGGATATTATTCAGGGGAATTCAAGAAAATTAACACTTTCCGTGCAGAATACGGGAACAGAGGATGTTTCTTCCTGTGTAATCGGCGGAGATGACTCTGGACTGATAACTGTCAGCACTAACCCAACAGATCTTAAGCCTAGCGATACTTTTTCCTTTGATTTTTCTGTGAATGTTCCTGAAGAAACAGTTGTTGCAGAATACATTCTTGAGTTATCTGTTTCATGTTCTGAAACAAGTGCAGTCAAAGACATTACAATCAATGTCCTTCAAAAGAAGCTTGACTTTAACATTACAAATGTGCAAAGAACAAGAGCGAATAGGGTAACAGTTGATTATACCTTAACAGAACTTTCAGGAGAAAACCAGGATTTAACAATTTTCTTCTCTATAAAAGATGGCTCTGGGCTGGAAGCCGCAAATGTTTCACAGAACAGCAGCATTGACGCGAACAAAACAGATGATTTCAGGGTAAATATACCAATAAATGAGTCTCTTGAAGGAAACGTAACACTGTCTGCTGCTTTCAATTCCCAGATTTTCTCCAATTCTGTCCTTGAGCCAATAACTCTCGGAGCACCCACTGGTGGAATATTAGGAGGATTTGTAATTTTCGGCGGAGAAGGGGTAACGGGGAATATCGCAATCATAGTAATTGTTCTTTTAGCAATTATCGTTATATTCTTTGTCGCGAGAAAGATGAGAAAATCAGGGAAATTTTTTAGGAGTTCAAAAGAATAACCTGAAACACATATCCAAACTTTTATATATCTATTTGTAGTGCCTAATATAATTTAATATAATTTTGTAAAAAAGGTTTACTATGGCTTTTATTGTCAAAAAAAACATAGGTGGCAGAGAATATTACTATCTTAATGAAAATAAGAGGATAGGTGGTAAGGTAAAAACAAAAACCTTTGCCTATCTAGGAAAAAGCAGGAAAGATGCTGAGAAAAAGGCAGAGGAAATAATAAACAAAATAAAAAATGAAGCCAGCGCTAAGGAAAACAAAAAAATTGAAGATAGAGCCAACAATGAAGACAATATTTCTGAATATAAGCTTGAACACAAAAAAACTTCGATAGATGAATTGGCAAATTTTTGCAAGGCAAAGGGATTTATTTTCAGAAGTTCTGATATTTATGGTGGTTTTTCCGGGTTTTGGGATTTTGGACATTTGGGCGTCGAACTTCTTAAGAACATCAAGGATGACTGGTGGAATTATTTTGTTCGGAGAAAAGATAATGTTGTAGGAATAGAGGCAAGCATTATTTCTCATCCTAAAACTTGGAAAGCTTCAGGACATTTGGAAGGATTCAAAGACATCGCAGTCGTCTGCAAAAAATGCAAGAAATCTGCCAAAATAGATGCAAATGAATTTGGAAAAGTGAAATGCGACAATTGCGGAGGTGAATATGAAAAAGTGGGAGAATTCAACTTGCTATTCAAAACAAATGTCGGTGCCTTGGATTCAGAAGAAGCCTATCTCCGCGGGGAAACAGCTCAAGCAATGTTCATGAATTTCAAATTAATAACCCAAACTTCAAGAATGCAACTACCTTTTGGAATTGCACAGATTGGGAGATGTTTCAGAAACGAAATTGCTCCAAGAGACTTCCTTTTCAGAAGCAGAGAATTTCATATAGCAGAGATAGAATTTTTTATTAGTCCAGAAGAAACTAGGTGCAGTCTTCTTACAAAAAAACATCTGGACTTAAAGATAAAGTTTCTTGATTCTGAGTCACAAAGAGCTGAAAAAAAGGAGCTAAAAGAAACAACTATTGGCAAAATCATCAAAGAAAAGAGACTTGGAGAATGGCATGCGTATTGGCTAGCTGAACAAATTCTCTGGCTGGACAGCATTGGATTAAAAGATCTTAAAATCAGGGAGCATACAAAAGACGAGCTATCCCATTACAGCTCTGCGACATTTGATATTGACTTTGATTACAGTTTTGGCAGCAAGGAAATAGCTGGAAATGCAAATCGTGGAACTTACGATTTGACACAACATCAAAAAGAATCTGGAGAAAACATGGAAGTCTTTGATGATAAAGCAGGGAAAAAGGTTCTTCCAAAAGTCATTGAACCCACTTTTGGCATTGAAAGGGTTTTTTTGGCTTCACTTTCCCGAAATTATTATAAAAATCCAAAGGGTGAAACTGTCCTGACACTCCCTCCGAAACTTTCCCCGATAAAAGCTGCTGTTTTTCCCATTGTCAAAGGGGCAAGGTTTGAGAAAATCGCGGAACAAATTGTCATGAATCTGAAGCAGGAATTTAATGTGCTTTATGACAAATCGGGAAGCATAGGAAGAAGATATGCAAGAAACGACGAGATAGGAACTCCGTTTTGCATAACTATTGACGGGGATTCTTTAAAAAAAGAAGATGTTACTATAAGGGACAGGGATACCAAGAAACAGATAAGGGTTAAAATCCCAAACTTAAAGGAGACCCTAAAAAAATTAATAGAGGCCGAGATTTCATTCGATGAGGCCGGGAAACCATTTAATTTTTAAACAGTGTTTTTTTAATCTTATAATGAAAGATTGTGTGTTTTGTAAAATAGCTGCAGGTCAAATTCCTGCACAAAAAGTTTATGAAAATAAGAACTTTATTGCTTTTTTAGACACTAATCCCAGGGGAGAAGGGCATACATTAATCATCCCTAAAAAACATTTTAGCTCATTGATTGATTTGGATAAGGAAACTTCGGAAAACTATATTTCCACAATCAAAGAAGTTGCAAAAATTTTAATGGATAAACATAAGGCAGATGGTTTTAATCTAGTTATAAATAATGGCAAGGCGGCGGGACAGGTAATGGAACATACCCATTTTCACCTTCTTCCAAGAAAAGAAGGAGACAACAAAAGAGGATTTGTCCTTGCTTAATTTATTAAAAAATGGCTACACCAGGAGTTGAACCTGGGACCCCTAGCTCATGAGACTAGTGTTCTACCGCTGAACTATGTAGCCAAAACTAAAAAACATAGTTGATTTAAAAGTTTTGAGGTAAGAAAAGATTACTTCTGTTTCCCTTTTTTGCTCAGCTTGGACAAGTAACCAGCCATCTGATTCCTTATTTTCTTGCTTGGCATTGTAGTATTTCCTAGAATTTTTTTATTATCTTCAAAATTTTTGCTGAATTCTATACCTTTTTTTATGAGCTCTTTAGCAGATCTCTTTACTTGCTTGGATTTTATCTTTCCCATGTTTGATATAGAAAAAGTTCACTTTTAAAGCTTATTATTTTAAACTACGTATAGAGGACAAATTCTTTATGGCCTTGATCAATTCAGAGGTTTTTTTTGCAGGCTCGTTAAGCCCAACGACCATGTATGGGAGTCCAAGTGCACATACTTTATTGTGCGCCTTTACTATGTCTTTATCGCTTATTTTTTTCTTATTGTATGCAACAAGAATCTTTTCCTCTCCCTTGTCCCTGACTTTTAACACTATCTCCTTACTTCCTGTATTTTTTGTGTCTAACAACTCTATGGAGTTTGCAGAAAGGAATTCTTTTATGCCTGCGAAGAATTTTTCTTCAACATCAGATGCCTTTTTCCTTTTTGTCCTTGCTGCTCTTTTTATCCTTTTTACTGTAGCTAATTTTTCTTGTTTTTCATCTTGTTTTTCATCTACCAATGGCTTGACTTCTCCAATTTCTCTTACTTGCTTAGTTTCTATAACCAGAGGTTTTTCCTCTGCAGATTTGAATTTAGATTCAGGAACAAGAAAATATCGCCAGACAATTTCTTCACCAGATTTGAAGGGAATTGCAAAATCCCTTATCTCCCGCAAAGCCACCCTGATTGCAGGGCTTTGCTTGGAGTCCATTAGAAACCCCTTTTCCTTCAAAAGAAGAAAAGCCTCTTGTTCCTTGCTTCTGAGATACTGGGAAAAATTTTCCAAAGAAGATTCCTGTCCTGTCAGAAGATATAACCGTGAGCTGCCGACTTTCATATAGCTCATTTTGACTTTTTTCTCTGAAACAAGTTCTCCGAGAAAAGCAGAGGCAAAAAGCATGCTGGATTTTATTTCTCCAGCAATATGAACGGGAAGGCTTGGCCCCTTGGATTCTAAGGCAGAAATTATGGTTTTTTTTATTTCATTTGGATCTTGCATCGTTATTAAAGAAAAGCTGAAAGGATTATAAATTTTCTTGTGCTCAGAGAATTATGACTAAGGCTTTTCCCATCTTACCTCATAATAGCTGACATCTCCTTCTTCGTCCACTATTGCCAAAAGGAGGGCTTTCTTTGTCGAGTGAGCCACCCTGTTTTTCGCAGAAAATTCATGCCATGTGAATCTTCCCGACTCATGATCTGCAAAAACAATCCATTTGGCATGTTTTTGTCCTGGCTGGAAACCACGTTCATAAACCCTAAAATCTGCCCCGAACTTCAGTGCTGTTTTTACCACGTATCCCTTTTCCCTGAGATTCTTAAATACAGGATATTTTATGTCAATTCTTTTATCATTTGAATAAGCCTTTTTCATCAGCTCTTTGAAAGGCAGCCATTTCTTTTTATGGGATACCTCCATCTTCCTTTTTTCTGTTAAAAACAAAGCTTCTGGCAAAGAATACTGGATTTTTTCCCCAACAGGCTCTCCAAAATGGCTCTTCCTGTAGAGAGAAAAAGCGTCCTGGGAATTGCTGGCTATTGATGTGCCAATGAAATGAGCCTGAATCTTTTCCATGTTTTTATGAAAGGGAAATTGATATTTAAAATCTTCCAAAAACCATAAAAACAGCGCCAGTAAACAATATAAACTTAATTTTTATCTTACTAACATTATGGCTGAACATGGGCACAATTTTAAGAGTATAGAACAAAAATGGCAGAAAAAATGGGAAAACTCAAAGATTTTTAATGCAAATCCAGATAAAAAAAGAAAGAAGTTCTTCCTTAATGCACCTTATCCTTATATGAATGCTGTGCCCCATATAGGTCACTTTTATACATATATGAGAATAGAAGCCTTAGCAAGATATAAGCGACTTAAAGGATATAATGTCTTGTTTCCACAAGCATGGCACTGTACTGGTAGTCCGATAGTCGCAGCAGCGAGAAGAATAGAAGAAGGAGAAGAAAAACAAATTCAATCATTAAAAGAGCAAGGATTTTCAGACACACAAATACAAAAATTTAAAGATCCCAAAGAATGGACAAAGATCTTTCCAAAAATTTGGGAAAAAGCTTTCAAGCAAATTGGTATTTCTTATGATGATAGAAGAAGTTTTATAACAACAGAATTAAATCCTTATTATGACAAATTTGTAAGATGGCAATTCAATAATTTAAAAGAAAAAGGTCTTATAGAAAAAGGGAAACATCCGGTCGTCTGGGATCCAAAAACAAATATGCCTGTGGGTGATCATGATAGGATAGAAGGTGAAGGTGAAATCCCCCAAGAATTTCTATTAATAAAACATAAATTAGAAGATGGAAGATTTGTAATTAGTGCAACACTAAGACAAGATACAATATTAGGAATCACAAATCTATATGTTCATCCAGATATTGGGTATCTAGAGATTGAAATTAATAATGAAAAATGGATTTTAGGAGAAGAGGCTGTTAAAAAATTACAAGAACAAGATAGGAAATTAAAAATAATTGGAAAAGTAAAAGGAATAAGATTAATTGGGAAAGAAACGGAAGAAGTAGATGGCCATAAAGTTTTAATTCTGCCAGCCACTTTTCTTGATCCTAAATTTGGCACAGGCATTGTTCACTCTGTCCCTTCTGACTCTGCAGATGATTTAATTGCACTTTGGGATTTACAAAAGGATGATGAAACCATAAAGAAATACAACTTAAACCCTAAAAAAGTGAAAAGTATAAAACCAATTCCTGTTCTAAATACTCCCGAGTATGGAAACATTCCAGCAGAAACTATGTTAAAAAAATATGGTGTAAAGTCACAAAATGAAAGAGCAAAATTAGAAAAAATAAAAAAAGAATTATACAAATTAAGTTTCCATACGGCTACATTTAATGAAAAATACAAGAATTTCTTCTCAAAGAATCTTTATGGGATGAAAGTCTCAGAAGAGAAAGACTTCATCAAACAAGAATTACTAAAAATGGGGCGTATAGATACATATTATCAATTAACAGGAAAAGTTGTTTCCCGTTCTCTAACCGAATGTATCGTTAAAATAGTTAGCGATCAATGGTTCATTAAATACGGGGATAAAAATTGGAAGAAAAAAGCACATGAATCTCTTAATGATTTAAAACTATATCCTGAAACAGCAAGAGAACAATTTGCTTATACAATAGACTGGTTAAATGATTGGGCTTGTACTAGAGAGTATGGGTTAGGCACAAGGCTTCCTTTTGATGAAAAATGGTTAATAGAAAGCTTATCAGACTCCACAATATACATGGCCTATTACACAATTAGCCATTTAATAGAAAATATTTCAATAGAAAAAGTAGACGACAAATTTTTTGATTATATATTTCTAAATAAGAAACCAAAACCAAAAATTAAAGGCATCGAGAAATTAAAAGAAGAATTTGAATACTGGTACCCTTTTGATATTAGAAACTCTGGAAAAGACTTAATACAAAATCACTTAACATTTTGTCTATTTAACCACGTAGCTATCTTCCCCAAAAAATATTGGCCAAAAGGCTTTGGTGTAAATGGATGGGTTCGTGTGGAAAGTCAAAAAATGAGTAAGAGTCTGGGAAATATGATTCCTCTCACCGAAATGGCAGAAAAATTTGGTGCTGATGTATCAAGATTAACTATTCTTAATGGGGGGGAAGATCTTGATGATCCTAATTGGGATAGTAATTTTGCCGATATGGTGGGAGTAAGATTGGTTAATTTGTATGAATTTTCTGTTGAGAATTACAATAAAGGGAGAATTGAGAGAAATAATTCCGATGATTGGATGAGGGGCGAGTTAAATAAAATACTAAAAGATACCGAGGAATTTATGGAAAAGACCATGTTTAGAAGTGCTATTCAAAGAGGTTATTTTGACCTGCAGAATTCTCTAAAAAGATATTTACAAAAAAACGAAAAGCCTAATAAGAATTTAATGAATAAGATAATAGAAGGGCAGCTATTATTATTAAGCCCTTTTGTTCCTTTCATTACAGAAGAAATTTGGGAGAAAATTGGGAAAAAGGGATTTATAAGTTTGGCCGAATGGCCTAAAGTTGATTTGAAAAAAATTGACAAAAAAATTGAGAAGAATGAAGAGAAAATTAATAATGTTCAAAGAGATATCATAAATATTAAAAATATTGTAAAACAAGACAGACCTTACACCTATATTTATCCTATTCCTTCAGAGGTTAATTTATTTGAAGAAAATAAGAATTTTTTGGCCAATACTACTGGTTCTAAAGTTATTAGTGTATTTTCTGCGAAAGATGTAAAGGAGACTCCCAGTCTTGATCCTCAGGGTAAGGCAAAAAATGCTAAACCCGGAAAACCCGGAATTTATGTTTCCGGAACTGCTTTAGTAGTTTAATTGATTATGTATGGTGGTCAAAAAAGGCTAAGCCCGGAATATATTCAGAGTAGATACTTTTTTATAATTATTTAGCCTCCTGTATAATGAAAATGCCTAGCAAATTAAAAAAAGAGAGAGTGATTTCTTTTCTCAGAAGACATGAATTTTCTATATCTCTTGCTTGCTTTCTAATTTTTTTGGTCTTGATTGCAATATTTTTTGGAAGTCCTATAGTTACAGAAAAACTTCAAACCTGCGGCGATGGAACTTTTTATAATATCTGTTCTGTTGCAAAGCCCTATTATTGTGCCGAGGGTTCCTTAATTGAGAAAGCCTCTGTATGCGGCTGTCTAGAATCCACGGAAAGAATCGGTGATTCCTGCATTACTGATTTGCAGGCAGAACCTAAAAGCCTGGCTCTTAAATACATTTTTGATGGAGAGGAAAAGACCTTGAATTTTACGGTTTACAGAGGATTGGTAAGCCATCTTTCAGAATTGTCTAGAGTTATATCTTACACAAATGGCGAAAAACCAATTAGGGCTGATTTCATATTTAAAAAAATAAATGAAGATGAGCAGAGAAAACTTCTTTTGCCCTTAGTTATAAAAATAAAGAATTTGACAGATGATAAAGAGGAGCAGGCAAGGATAGCGATAAGCCTTGTTCAGAATATGCAATATGGATTTTCAAACAAGACAGAAGGCTTTTTCGGAAACAAGGTGAATTATTCAAGGTATCCTTATGAAGTCTTATACGAAAGCAAGGGAATATGTGGGGAAAAATCAGAGCTTCTCGCATTTTTGCTTCGTGAGATTGGGTATGGTGTTGTATTGTTTTATAATCAGGAAGAAAACCATGAATCGTTGGGAATCAAGTGCCCACAGGAAGAAAGCTATAAAGGAACAGGATACTGTTTTGTGGAAACAACAGGGCCATCAATAATAACAGATGACTCCATAGAATATGTCGGAGGCATAACGCTGGATTCCCAGCCAGAAGTTATTTTCATTTCTGACGGAGAGAGCCTGCCTGAAGATCTTCAAGAATATAAGGATGCGGAAACAATGAAGAGAATAAGGCAAGGAAGGTTTGTTCTATTCAGGGATTTGAAGCTTGAAGCCCTAAGGGAAAGATATGGATTGGTGGAAGAGTATAATCTGGCGTGAGCTCTATGGAAAAATATATAAATATGTGAAAACACAGAATTACATGCCAAATATAACATTATCAATTCCAGATTCTTTGCATAAGAGATTAAAGAAGTACAAGGAAATTAGGTGGAGTGAAGCTATAAGAGCAATGCTTGAGAAAAGAATAGAAGATTTAGAGTTGATGGACAATCTAACAAAGAACAGTAAACTCACTATGAAAGATGTTGAAGAAATAGGAGTTAAGATAAAAAGAGGTATTGCTAAAAGACATGGGCTGATATGAAATTTGTTGTCGATACAAATATCTTGCTCTCTGCTTTGCTTAAAGATGGTCTATCTAGAGAAATATTAACTAATTTTAACTTTAGCTTTTTTACACCTTCTTTTGCCTTAAGTGAAATAATAAAATATAAGAAATATGTTTGCAAAAAATCATCTCTTAGTGAAGAGCAATTTAATTCTACTTTAAAAAAGATTTTTGAATATGTGACTATCATACCTTTAGACGAGTATGTTAAATATACTTATCAATCAGATAAATTAATTCATGATATTGGAGACGTTCCTTTCTTAGCATGTGCACTTGCTTTAAATTCAGACATCTGGTCAAACGATAAACATTTTAAAAAGCAGCGAAAAGTAAGGGTTTTCACAACAGATGAATTTCTCAAGAAATTCCTGAAGAAGATTGGATAGTTGGAGAGTATCATCCTGCGTAAAGTGTTACTTCTTTAAAAGAACAATAAAATAGAAACCTTTATAAAACCTACTTATTTATTGAAGAATCATGACAAATTTGCTTGATTTTAGTGATCGTGTGCCTGTTGGTCAGAAAATACCTTTACATGGATGCCCTGGAGCTTATTGCTTGGAAAGCAATCCGAAACTTAATAAATACGACGGCAGTTCCGGCATATTAGTTCCTACTATTACAGATCTTGAATTAG
>JBBSXY010000036.1:0-3850 GCA_038045525.1 Nanobdellota archaeon
TTGCTGTGCCTTTTTACCTCCAAATGCTACAATTAAAACAGCAGATAAATCATCATAAATTAGATAATAAATCCTCTTTTCTTTTATTCTCTTTTCACGAAAAAATTTATATCTTATCTGATCTCCGACATAAGGGTTTTCTTTAAGCTGCAAGAATATTTTTTTGATAATCTTCTTTTCTGATTCAGATAAATTATCTACCTCTCTTTCAAAGCTTTCAGTAGTATAAACTGCATATACCATTAATGGTATAATCCAACAATATTTTTAATTCCTCTTATGCTTCAAAAACCAGATAATTCTTAACCGAACGCTTCCTTCTTCCATTAAACTTCAAAACATTTTTTACAAAGCAATAATCCTTAAATATGTATGAAAACCATAAGGCCAATGAATAAATGGCTGGTTTTGCCAGTGTTTGCGCTTTTGCTTTTTTTAGCATTGGAAGTTGCCTCTGTCTCTGCAACCCATAGTTATGGCTACAATTACGGCGGTTACGGTTGGAATAGATTTGATTGCGGATATGGTTATGAAAGATATGGCAATTGTTACAGAACAGAGACTTTTAGAGATATAACTGAAAACAAGCACACGACAATAACAACTTCCGAAGACAGATTTAATAGAGAGACTGTAAAGACAGTCACGACAACTTTCATAGACAAGAAGAGGGAAACCAGGACACCTTCATTTACCTATTCCTACGGGACATACTATCCAAGAAGAGCCTTTGTAGGAAGCAGAGATTATGCTGGCTATTCGGACATTGGATTTAGAAGAGCTTTTAGCCCAGAATACAATTACCGCTATGAGCCGGGATACGACTACCCTGGCTGGGGATGGTAAATAAATTGTATAAAACAATATCAAACTGAAAATCATGGAAAAAGGAAGAATAACTGAGATTTTTGCGGGCGTGGCTCTAATACTTCTTTTGATTCTCTTGGTTTTTTTTGTAACAGGAGTTTACGGATACAGCTACAAATCCTCTGGAACAACAATAACAAATTCCTACAACACAAATTCATTTAACGCATATCCTTCACAGACAGCACCTTCAGCATACACAACAGCACAAAAAAAGATAGTTTATACAAAACCATACATAGTTGACAGGAGTTACCCAACATACAAATATTACTACACAAAAGATGATTCTAGATATGCAGACACTAAATCATATCCAGACAGAAGATACTTAAGATATGATGATTACGGAAAGTTTAAGGCATATCCGGGGATTCTCGGAAACAGGGTCGATAGCTATGAGGTTTATGTAAGGAACAGGGAATATGCTGGCGGTTATTTCAAAACCGTCTTCTATTTTGAGGATTATTATGGGAATATTGATTCTGAGAGCACGACACACTACATTCCTGCGAGAGAGGAAAAGAGATTTGTTATTAAAGACGTTTCTCCTCCAATGTATAAATACAGAACGTGGTGGTATGATGTGGTTCCCTTAACAAAGACACCAAAAAAAACCAATTACAACGAGGATGCATCATACAATACTGTATATTATGGCAACCGCCAGCCAAGAACTTATTCTTATAGATACTAAGCCAAACACCGAAGACAAAAGCTATATTTCCGTGCATAGAAATATTTAAAAACCGCCTGTTTCTTTAAAATCCAACAAACAAACCGAGGTGAAAAAGAGGTTGGCAAAAATGAAGAACGTTAAACGCATTGAAAGTGCTAGGGATGAAGATGGAGTTGGTGAGTTTGACCCTGAGTTTGACGAAGTCATAGATGAGCTGGAACTCGACGAGAATCTTTAATTTTTGTATTTTAGTATAGCTTCATTATTTCCCCTGTCCAATTCTTCAAAATTTGTTTTTATAAAAAATTTCAGCTCATCTATATTTTTCTGAAAAATAAAAATATTAGTGAGCAATATCCTCCTTCCATGCCCTATTCCTAGAGGTTCGGATTTTATCTCTTTAACAATTTCCCCGTCGGCATAGATTTCCACAGTTCCCCCTGGAGAATCCTTAAGTCCATGGTTTCTTATTGTAAAACTCAGGTCAAGGTATCTTCCGTCCATTGTGGCAGAAACATTCTCAAATGCAAGGTCGGGAAGGCTCTGGAAAGAATAGAGCCTGTTTATCAGGTTTATAGTATCCTCACCTATGGTCTGGCTGCACTTGCTCACAGGATACATTATGTTGTTCGGATTTTCAGAGTGAGCAAAACCGAGGGCATGGAGAAGTTCGTGAATCCCGACATTTGGATTTTCGCATTTCGATTCCCTTATAAGTGTTATTGCGCCATTCTGAATAACATTGAAATATCCTACTCTTGTGATGTTTATGGGACCCCCTTCCCCGGCAACGAAAAACTCCCCCTCAAATTTTGTTTTGCTGTCGCAGGTTATTGAGATTTCTTCATTGCTGCTTACAGGATAGAAACCTAGGTCTGTAAGGTTCTCAAGTATATCAAAGGATTTTTTCATCTCGTCTGATTTTTGGAGATTGCATCCCTGAATTTTGTATGATATATCCTTGTCTGGATATCTCATGTTCTCATAAAACTGCATGCCTTCATTTCCGTAAGTGCCAAGGCTGAAATTAGAATTTTTTGAAGAGATGGTTCCAAAATTTATGGTTTCAAGCGGAAAGACCCAATAAAAAAACAGGAGCAGGACTAAAAGAACAGCAATTATTGAAACAAGGACATTTTTCCACCCCATTTCACGAAGGAAAAAAACTATTGTATATAAATTTTCTGATGAATCCTAAGTTAGGTTAAATGTCCTGTTTTAAAGTGGTATTTTTTATTTAACGAAGACTACTCTGTCTAAAATAAAAAAATAACAAAAGAGAAAAAATTAAAATGGTCTATAAACCTTCATCCTCAAAGTCACTGAATCCTTCACCTTCATCAGACTCTTCTCTGAGTCCTTCATCATCCTCTTTATCTGGCTTTTTTTCAGGCCCATCCTCATGGAAGTCTTCACCTTTCTTTTTTTTGTTTTTCATCTTAACCTTCTTAGGCATCAACATATACCAATTGCGGGTTTTTTAAAGATTTTGGTTCTAAAGGGGATTAGAGAATGTTATTTTTTATGTGGTATTTCGCTATCTTTTATTTCTTAATCCTAATTTTTCCTTGCTGCCATTCTTTAAGGACTAACCTTGCAGTTTTGTCTGTATCAATTTTTCCCTTCTTTAATAAAAAATTCTTTCTTCTACCAAGTATCTCAAGCAAGATTTCAGAATCATTATCTGCATTTATTTTATAATGTTCCTCCAACATGCCGGGAAATTCCCTGGCTAATTCATCAACAGCCTGTTCTGGGTTTTTAATCTGGCTGTGGCTTCTCGCACCTAATTTGGTATTTCTACTCATTATTTTAGTGTCTGAAGAGGAATATTCTTTTTGAGGTATAACTCCGGGGCTGTCTAAAAGAGTTACCTCTCCAGAAAGTCTCAGCTTTTGGATGCCTTTTGTAAATCCTGCATCAGCCCCTATTCCTGCAGAACGTCTGCCGATTAACAGGTTAATTAATGAGGATTTTCCTGTGTTTGGGTATCCAACAACCCCAACGATTACCTTTCCTTCTTCATTCTTGGGTATTTTAGAGGCTAATATTTTTATCATGATTCTCAAATTTTTTATTCCTTTTCTATCTTTGCAGGAAACACTTACACTAGGACTTGGAAGGTTCCCTGGTTCAGAATTTAAATCTGATTTATTAACGACATATATTATTTTCTTATTTTTTTCCATCATTTCTCTTTCCATTTCTTTGTTTCTTGTTTCTTCAATAAATCTTGCGTCAAGAACCTCTAAGATAATATGTGACTGCTCCAGAATTTTTTTCAGCAAGTCTGGATACTTCTGC
>JBBSXY010000037.1:0-8293 GCA_038045525.1 Nanobdellota archaeon
CTGGCAGAATTTTGCAGCCTCTATAGTTGTTATCAGTTCTGTTATTTATGCTGTGTCATAAATTATAAAAAACCATTCAGGACCTTTGCTAAAGGTTGTTCAATTTACTATCAATATTATTGGTTACCTCTCCAGAAATTTTTCGGACTGGGCAAAAACTGTCGGTGTCAAAAACCAGTTTTGCCTGCTGAAAGGAAGAAACAAAGTAAACCTCTATTTTGTTCGCCCTTATCCAACTTAAAAAATCATTAAACTGGCTTTTTTCAGAATAAAAAAGATAAGAAAGGGTATTTACAAGAATTCTCCTTATGTCTGAATCTCTTGTCAGAATTCCTGCTTCTTTATTTTCAGCAAGAGACAAATAAAGGGAAGCTGCAACTGCTTGTTCATCGGCGTGGAAGTCCTCAATGTTTTTTGGCTTTGCTCTGGTATTATAAACTTCATTTAAATCAATCTTTGCTCCCGTATTTTCCGTTACCCTCATGACAATTTTCTCAAGAACATCATATTCTCCTTTATATCTTGGTAAAAAAGAAATCCTTCTTGTGTGCATATGATATCGATGGAACAGGTCATGTGCTTCCTGGAGCAACATAAGTTTATTTTCTCCATTATGGTGCTTCCTGTCTTTTCCGGATTTTTCTCTGAGTTTTAGGTACCTTATTTTGTCAGCAACCATATCACTTACCCTTTTAAGCTCGAGTGAAACCCCTGGGACAGCAAAAATATTCTTATTTTGAAAAAATTCATCAAGATATTTTAAATATTCTGTCAACTCTCTGACACATCTTGAATTAACTGCTGCAAAGTCCCTTGCTTCATAAACTCCTTCCATGTACCAGTTAAAACCTGCAGGGGAAAAGACAGAAGAATCACAGATAACATAGTCCACTCTTTTTAAAATATCTTCAAAGGTCAAAAGTTCTGTGCTTTCTGGACTTGTCATATCGGCAGGCAAAAAAGTTAATTTATTTTTTTATTTTAAAACAGCTCTTCATTTCCACGGCTTGTAGCCCTTCCAAAATCATTGCTGCTTTTTCCTTTTCCAGTTGAGGCAATCACGTCATCAATTCTGAGAATCATCATCGCCACTTCTGACGCAGAATTAATCGCCTGTGTCTTTATCTTTAACGGCTCTATTATTCTGGCTTCGAGAACATTTTCTATCTTGTTCGTGAAAAGATTCAGGCCGGCGTTTTTTTCTCCTGAATCGTGTCTTGATTTTAACTCTGCAATCACATCTATGGGATCGAGCCCTGCATTTTCCGCGAGAGTAGCAGGTATGAACTCAAGCGCAGATGCAAACTCTTCAACAGCCAGCTGCTCTCTTCCACTAAGGCTATTGCCAAATTCCCTGATTCTTTTTGCAAGCTCCATCTCAACTGCACCGCCTCCTGCAACAACTAATCCTGACTGCAAAGAGCACGCAACATCCCCCAAACCGTCTCTGATGGCTCTCTCAATCTCATCGATGACGTGCTCTGAGCCTCCATGAATGAGTATTGTCAGCGCTTTTGGATTTTGGCAGCCTCTAATGTAGGTAAGAAAATCTTCTCCATGCCTCACTTCTTCAACCAAATCAGCATTTCCAAGCTCAAAGGGGCTTAATTCCCCAAGGTTGCTGACTATTCTGGCTCCTGTAGCCTTTGAAATTTTCTCCATATCGCTCCTGGAAACTCTGCGGCATGCATATATTTTTTCCTTGGCGAGGAGATACTGCGCAAAATCATCTATTCCTTTCTGGCAGAAAATCACATTAGCTCCGGAGAGTTTTACCTTCTCTATCATTTCTCTTATCCCCCTTTCTTCCTGCTCAATAAAGCCATGAAGCTGTTCAGGGCTGGAGATAGATATCTTTGTTTCAATTTCGGGATTTCTTAGCTCAAGGGGGAAGTCTATGAGCGCTATTCTCGAACCCTTAACTGAATTTGGCATGTCCCTAGATATTGCTCCTTTGTCTATCACAATTCCAGAAATTAATTCTGTATCTTTTATTCCGTCTCCTTTGGATTTTTCTATCTTTATGTCACCGAGATTTATTTTTCCATTATCTTTTATCTGTTTTACTGCCTTTACAATTATGTCTGCAAACCATTCCCTAGAATCCTCTGCCCCTTTTCCAGTCATTGCGGTCATTGCAATCTGTTTTAAGACATCCTCATCATCAGGGGTTATTTTGAGAGCTATGTCCTTAAGAATCTCCTGTGCTTTTTCAGAAGCCATCCTGTAGCCCTTTGTGATAACTATAGGGTGTATTTTTTTATCCAGCAGTTTTTCAGCGTTTTCAAGAAGTTTCCCTGCAATCATCACAGCTGTCGTTGTCCCGTCGCCGACTTCTGTTTCCTGTGTTTTTGCAATTTCAACCATCATTCTTGCGGCAGGATGCTCTATCTGCATTTCCTCCAAGATTGTTACTCCGTCATTCGTAATAGTTATGTCGTTTGTCGGTGAAACCAACATTTTGTCCATTCCCTTCGGACCAAGAGTTGTTTTAACAATCTCAGCCACCATCTTTGCGGCTAGAATGTTGTTTCTCTGTGCGTCCTTACCAAGCAATCTTTGGACATCTTCGGGCATGAGAAGCACTGGTTTTTCCGGCATTTTATTGTAAATTTAATGTTCTAAATTTAATTCCTTTTAAGATATTAACCAGTTCAGATTCTTTAGGCAACTTATCTGAATCTTCAAAATAGTAGATAACCTCTTGCTCGCCAGTTTTAGGGAAACAATTTAATTTGAGAGAAAAGGGGTTCAAACCATTATCTCTCAGTCGAGCATAAATTTTACTAGCGACCTTGGCTCTTCTAAAATCCTCAGAATAGATTACTTTTAATCTTGCCATAACCCATACCTCTCAGCAGGATTATTTAAAAATTATTGTAATGGGATTACAGTTGCATAGTTTTGATTTTCATATAAATTTATAAATAAGTTATCACTTTGAAATTTATGGAAAACATCCTTGTTGCGGATGTGATGACCCGTGCGCCAGTAACAATCAAGCCAGAGGAAACACTTTTCAACTGCGCAAAGAAAATTGTCAGAGGGAAAGTAGGCAGTCTGCTTCTTGTAGACAAGAAAAAGCTTGTCGGATTCATCAGCCAAAAGGACATTCTGTGGGCATTTGTTAAAAAAGGCGGAAAGGATTTGTCAAAAATCAGAGCCGTTGATATTTCTCCAAAAAAAATTGCGACGATAAAGCCAAGCGCAACCCTTAAAGAAGCCATAGGAAAAATGAACAAACTTAAATTTGACAGGCTTCCTGTCATAGAAAACGGAAGGCTTCTTGGTCTGATTACTGTCAGAGACATTTTAAGTTTCCATCCAGAGGTTTATCCTGAACTTGAAGAGTACACAAAAATAAGGGAAGAGCAGGAAAAGTTAAGAAGAATAAAAAAGATAAAAGAGCTTGCAGTGGTTGATGATGGTGTTTGCGAGGAATGTGGTGATAGAGGGGCACTTTACAGAATTCATGGGATGCTTATCTGCGATAGCTGCAGAAGCTCTATTTGATTTTATCCCCTAACAGGTATTTTGCCGTTCTCTTTGTGATTTTCTTCTATATCTGGAATTTGGTGAATTGGAGTCAGATCCCAGCTAAAACCAAGCTCTTCTGCTTTTTCCCTTACAAAATCCTTAAGTATCATCCCTCTTTTTTCTGATTCAAATATTGCCTCTTCCAGATTGTTGATTTGAACAATCTTATTTTTTATTGCAACTATTCCGTGTTTGCCTATTACCCCAACAGTTTTACCAGTAAGATCATAAGCTATCGATTGTATATTCATTGGTGTGCCTGTAAAAAAATGTTCAAGTCTTGGGGGGCTTAATTGTCTGGCGATTATTGAGTGAAAACTAGATAAATAATTGAGGTCGATTCTTATTTTTCCTTTGTCCAAATAAGGATATCCCGACCTAGTGACGCTTGGGGTCCACCCTTCGGGAAAATACAGATTCTCGCTTGCCGGGGGCCTTTCAATCAGAAAATCTATATCGATTTGAGATGGCTCTGGAATTTCTCCGTAAAGAGCTCTTATTATCGGCCGATAAACAAAACCCCCTATTATCCATATTCTCGCTTCGGCACTCCTTCCCATATCATAGGTGTTTCTTCTGGCGATTTCAGATATCTCTGAAAATTCCGAATAAGTCTTTAGGAACTGTTCAAAGATCTCTGTAAATTCTGATTTTTCCCTTTTTGACTTTATCATTGTTTTGAGAGCTATCTCAATTTTATAAAATATGTTGTGAATGATAACAACTATTTGGTTAGTTAAATATTTAAATCAAATCCCTCTTATTTTATAATGCCGGAAAAAGAAATTATTTTTTCAAGCAAAATCAAATATTCGGGGATTTTTTCGTTCAAGGACTTCTACAAATTCTGCTATGACTGGCTTAAAGAAGAAACAGGCCTTGAATTGAGTGAGGACAAATATGCTGAAAAAATAGACGGGGCTACAAAAAAAATAGAGGTAACTTGGACCGGAGGGGCAAAACTCACTGATTACTTCAAATTTGAAGCAAAAGTGGATATAAAGGCAGACGGCCTGAAAGAAATAGAGGTAAATCAAAGTGGAGCCAAGGTAAGAACAAACCAGGGTTCTGTGGAGGTGGAAATAAAAGGAACTTTGGTGAGAGACTACGAAGGGAAATTTGAAACAACTGCATTCAAAAAATTTCTTCGCGGGATTTACGAAAAATGGGTAATCCCTTCATCAATTGAAGAGTATCAGGGAAAAATTTCCGGAGCCTGCGACTCATTCCTGAACCAGGCGAAAGCTTACCTTGACCTGGAAGGGAAGAAGTAAGTTGTAAAGCACAACCGAAATCCTTAAATATAAAATTCTTCTGTTTTTAGTATGAAAAAGTGGTTTTTTTTGGGTCTTTTATTTTTGCAAGTCTTAGTCCTTCTTCCAAATATCCTCGCGATAAATCTTCTTGTTGAAAAAGTAAGCCAGGACGAGGTGCTTATAGCAGACCTTGAAAGCCCTTTTATTGTCTTCGACATTAAAATAACAAATAACGGACTCTCTGACAATTTTGAATTTTATAATCTTGCGGGACTCAGCATGTCTCCGGCAAAAATCTCCCTGAATGCAGGAGAAACAAAAGAAATTCAGCTTTCCTTGGCCCCCATAGGAAAAATTTCCCAGAGAGGATTTTACACTATCCCTTATTTCATAAGATCCGGTGATGCTTCTGAAATCAAAGAAAGCCTCACTTTCAAGATAATAGAGCTTAAGGAAGTATTTGAAGTGGGCTCAGGTGATGTTGATCCAGAATCCAGATCTATAGAAATCTTCATAAAGAATCTTGAAGATGTTGATTTGGGGGATGTGAATGTAAAATTTTCCTCTGCCTTCTTTAACGTTGAAGAAGACTTCGTGATTGGGCCGAGGGAGACCAAAAGGGTATCTGTTCAGCTAAATCAAGAAGATTTCAAGAGCCTGATGGCCGGCTTTTATACTTTGGAAGCAGATGTAACTGCCTTGGGAAAGGAAACTAGTGCCGAAGGGGTGATAAAATTTGTGGAAAAAAACATCCTGACCACAACAAAAAAAGATTACGGCTTCCTGATAAACACACAGATAATTGAAAAAACCAATGAAGGAAATACTATCACGCCTTCAGAGACACTAATAAAGAAAAACCTGATTTCAAGATTATTCACTGGTTTTAGCCCTACTCCTGACATAGTTGAACGCGATGGCTTCTCTGTTTATTACAGCTGGACCAGGGACATAAACCCGGGAGAGACTCTTGAAATAGAAGTGAAGACCAATTGGCTTTTCCCGCTTATTTTGATTTTATTCGTTGTTGCAATAGTAGTATTTGTGAGAAAATATACGGGGACAAACCTTGTCTTGAGGAAAAGGGTTTCCTTCGTGAGAGCCAAAGGCGGGGAATTTGCATTAAAGGTTTCTGTCTCTGCACATGCGAGGCATCATGTGGAAAGGGTAAATTTAGTGGAAAGGCTTCCTCCACTTGTGAGTCTCTATGAAAAATTCTTGGGGGAATATCCTACACGGGTTGATTCCAAAAACAGAAAGATAGAATGGAACTTCGAGAAGATGGAAGCAGGAGAAGTAAGAATAGTCTCGTATATAATCTATTCTAAAATAGGGATTGTTGGCAAATTTGCATTGCCGACAGCAACAGCAATATTTGAAAAAGATGAAAAAATCCAAGAGGTTGAGTCCAATAGGGCTTTCTTCATAGCAGAGCAGAGGAAAATTGAAGAATAAGAAGATTTAGATTTATTTATTGAACAGGTGGTTTCCAGAAATATATAATTAATGATTCTTCTTTTGCTGGACCCGGCATTTCAAGTTTATCTATTGGTTCATTACCTATTTCTTTGACAAAAGTCTCGAGTGCCTTAGATACAGATGTTTCAGAACCGCCAATAGAGATTACCCACACGAGTCCTTTTAGCTTTCCCGTATCAAATCTGCCGACAGTTGCAGTATAAGACGCATCATAAAGATATCCTTTAACTTCTTCTGCGCTATCAAATCTATCATCAACTGGGAGAGGCATATTGCTTAGTCTTTCTTTTATAGTTTTAACTTCGTAAGGTATTTCATAAGGCGGAAATTCCATTTCCAATTTAGTTCCCGCAATATTTATAAGAATTTATGGGCTAAGAATTATTATCAAACTATCATAATAGAATATAAAAAGCACAGAAATTATTGCTGGGTAGAAATGGTAAAGCACATAGTAGACACGAGGCAGTTAAAAGACAGGAGATTTCTCGATGGGCTTTTTTTACTTGCCGATGAAATGCAAGAACAGGTAAGGAGCCATAGTGTCGAAAGAAAGCATGAAGGCAAAGTAATGGGAAGTTTTTTCTTCAAAAGTGCCCCCAGCACTAGAACAAAGATGTCTTTTCACTCGGCAGCAAAAAGGCTTGGAGCTGATGTCGTTGCGACAGATAACGCAGAGGAGTTCTCTTCATTATTTAAGGGTGAAACTTTGGAGCATACTCTCTTAGCAACACAGGGTTTTTTTGATGTAATAGTAATGAGGCATCCTGAAGACGGAGCTGCAAAGCGTGCTGCTTATGTTCTGAATATACCTTTTATCAATGCAGGCGATGGAACAAACCAGCATCCAACCCAGGCATTGCTCGACGTGTATACATTCAGACAGAAATTCCAGAGAATAGACAACCTTAAGATTGGATTTCTTGGCGATATAAGGCATGGACGCACAATCCGTTCTCCGGCTTATTTGCTTGCACACGGTGAAAACAACGAACTTGGGTTTATTTCTCCTCCTGAGCTTGGACTACCAAATGATATGAGGTCCTATTTATTGAATAAAGGAACAAAGTTTTACGAAACAGAAGATATTGATGCCGTTTTGCCAAATTTAGATGTTCTCTATGTTACAAGGCTTCAATGGGAACATGTTCAAGACGAAGAAGAAAGAAGACATCTTATGGAAGATTACAGAAGATTTCAAATAACATCTCAAAGAGCAAATAGAATGGGCATTGATTCTATAATCATGCACCCTTTGCCCATAAACAGGGAGAAGAGCGATGGCTTTCCTGAAATCACTCCGGATGTTGACACCAACGACAGGGCATGGTATTTTGTCCAGTCAAGGAATGGATTGTATGTAAGAATGGCGCTGCTCGACGTGCTTCTCACAGGCTACACAAGCAATCTTTATGACCTGATTCTCGACGTGCCATAAAAATTACCTAAACAACAAACCTTAAAAATCAGATGTTTCTTTTTTAATTACCCCGCATAGCTCAGTGGTAGAGCGCTCGGCTGTAGTTTATGTAGGTAAAATACAAGATTTTGCCTGACAATCAACCTCCTTTGCAGGAAAGTTGATAGGACTAAGGTGGAGATTCCATACGACGCCGATGAATCGGCGAAGTCATTTTCCTAAGGAAAATGTCTAAAGGATAACTATGAAACCCGATAAGCCGAAAATCTTTTGGTAAGCGATGAGCAGTGATAAAGCAGAACCCGAGAGATCCCCAGTCCGATTCTGGGTGCGGGGATGATATTCTTTGTAACTATGAAGTTAATACAAAAGAGAAGAATTTATAAAGAGCAGGTTTTTATGAAAAATAATGAATATATTATTAAGATGTCAAGAAAAATTTCAGATACATCCGTTTTAGCACACACCGTTGGATCAATCATGGAAAGGGCCAGAATTAGTAGACAAGATGCCAAAAAACTCGTGAATGCTAATTTTATGTTATACTCTCGTGGCGAACTTCCTGTAACATTTACCCAGTGGGACCCTGATTATCGTATGC
>JBBSXY010000037.1:8303-8996 GCA_038045525.1 Nanobdellota archaeon
TCATCTAGTATTTTATAGATTATTGAAAAATGAAAAAATAGAGACTAGTGAGATTCTGAGAATACATGATGTTCCTTTAATAGATGGTATAGAGGCAGAAAGAATAAGCGAGGGTCCTCGTATTTGTGATGTAACCTGCCCTATAAATTTAGATACTGCTATTAGATTATATGAAAAATTAGCCGAAACAGATTATTTAAGAGATAATGCAAGAGAGAATGACTTTGGATTGCCTGGAATTTCATTACAATCAAAATTAATTAACTAAATCTAACAGAACCGAACACTTTTATTCAATCCTGATAAAGATAAAAATAGAAACATTTAAAAGTAAGAAAATCCTACTTTCTTACAATGGAGATAACAAAAATAAGTTCAAAGGGACAAGTAGTCATACCTCGAAAAATTAGAATTGAATTAAATATAAAAGAGGGTTCAATATTGGCAATAGATAAAATGAAAGACATGATAATAATTAAGAAAATTGACGAAGATTTGATTAACCAATTCAAAAGAAGTCTAGAAGATGTAAGATTAGGCAAAATAAAAAGAGTCGCTTAGAAATTATTTTCTTTTAATAAATTTTTCATATATTCTTTAAATTTAGGAAAATCACGAATTATCTTATCAATTGTATCTTGCTGTGCCTTTTTACCTCCAAATGCTACAATTAAAACAGCAGATAAATCATCA
>JBBSXY010000038.1:0-2097 GCA_038045525.1 Nanobdellota archaeon
TTAAATATATTTTTATTGTTGGCGGCGTTATGTCCGGCGTTGGCAAAGGCGTGGCCGCCGCTTCAATTGGTAAAATTCTTCAGTCAAAGGGTTTCTCGGTTACCGCTATTAAAATTGATCCTTATGTCAATCTTGATGCCGGCACAATGAATCCGACGGAGCACGGCGAGGTTTTTGTTCTTGACGACGGAATGGAATGCGACCAAGACCTGGGTAATTATGAGCGATTTTTAAATTGCAATTTATCCGGCGCTAATTATATGACGACCGGCAGCATATACCAGGCAGTTATTACGCGGGAAAGAAATTTGGGATATGAGGGCCGTTGTGTTGAAGTTGTCCCCCATATTTGTTTGGAAGTTTTAAGCAAAATTGATAAAGCCGCGGCCAAAAACAAAGCCAACATTGCCATTGTGGAAATTGGCGGCACGGTCGGCGAATATCAAAATATTTTATTTTTGGAAGCAATAAGAATCTTAAAGATTAAAAAACCAAAGGACGTTCTTTTGGCTCTGGTAAGTTATTTACCCCTCCAGAGTCCGGATGGCGAATTGAAAACCAAACCGACTCAATACGCGGTCCGGAGTTTGAACGCCGCCGGCCTTCAGCCCGACATTGTTATTGCCAGGGCAACAGTGCCCTTGGATAAAAGGCGCAAAGATAAAATAGCCTTTAACTGCAGCCTGGCAGAAGAAGATGTGATTTCGGCTCCTGATGTACAGAGTATTTACGAAATCCCCGTTAATTTTGAAAAGGACAATTTAAGTAATATTGTCTTAAAAAAATTAAAACTCAAACCAAAAAAACAGGATTTGCGCGACTGGCAACGATTGGTAAGGGTCATCCGTAACGCCCAAAAGCCGGTGAAAATCGGCATCGTGGGCAAGTATTTTGGGGCGGGCGATTTTGTCCTAGCCGATTCGTATATTTCAGTTATTGAGGCATTGAAGCACTCCATTTATTTTTTCAAACAAAATCCGGAACTCCATTGGCTGAATGCTGACGAATTTACCAACCCCGATAATCTTAAAAAATTGTCAGAATATCACGGTATTGTTATTCCCGGCGGATTCGGAAGCCGGGGAGTAGAAGGAAAAATCGCGGCCATCCGGTATTTGCGAGAAAGAAAAATTCCATTTCTTGGGTTATGTTATGGCATGCAGCTGGCGATTGTTGAATTTAGCCGTTCGATTCTGGGGTATAAAGACGCGAATACCACGGAAATAAATCCGGAAACTCGCCATCCTATTATTGACATCCTGCCGGAACAGAAAAAACTTTTAGCGGAGAAAAATTACGGCGGCACAATGCGCCTAGGCGCGTATCCGGCAGTTCTGAAAAAAGGAACCATTGCCTATGCCGCCTATAAGGAGCACTTAATTTCCGAAAGACATCGTCATCGCTACGAAGTTAATCCTCTCTATGTTGAAAAATTAGAGGAAAAAGGAATTATTTTTTCCGGTTTTTCACCCGACCGCCGGCTTATGGAAATGATGGAATTAGCCAAAGAGAGCCATCCGTTTTTTGTCGGCACCCAATTTCATCCGGAATTTAAATCGCGGCCTCTTAACCCGCACCCGCTTTTTAGAGAGTTTATAAGAGCGGCCATCACCCATCATTCTAAAATTTAGATAAAATGGCATGATTATATTTTTATACGGCCAAGATTCTTATAGAATCAACCAAAAATTAAATGAATTAATGCACGGGTACAACACTAAGAATCCTAGCGGCTTAAATTTGATTAATTTAGATCTCGCAGAAAATAGGATAGAAGATTTTTTTGAGTCGGCCAAGTCCAGTTCGTTAATCCCTGAAAAAAAATTAATAATTTTAAAGAATATATTTTCCGCCGGCTCCGAAGCGCTTTTAAAATTTTTGAAATCCCAAAATTTGAGCAAAAGAGACGACGTAATTTTACTTATTATTGCTTTCAATAATTCCGATAAGAGCAAGCTCTTTGAATATTTAATTAAAAAACCAAACCAAGCCCAAAATTTTAAACCGCTAAAAGCGTATGAGATTAAATCTTGGGCAAAACAATTTTCTAATTCACTCGGAATAGATCTTACCAGCGAGGCCATTGATTTTCTGATT
>JBBSXY010000039.1:0-5032 GCA_038045525.1 Nanobdellota archaeon
CAACACCACGAACCTAAAAGGTTAAATGCTGATTACGTCTGCTACTCATTTCAAGCTATTAAACATATAACAACTTGTGATGGTGGCATGCTCTGTCTCAAAGATAAGAAAACCCACAAGAGGGCAAAACTATTAAGATGGTTTGGTATTGATAGAGATCTTAAGAAAAAACACAACTATCAGGCATGGGAAAGAAGACAGATGACCTTTGATATTGAAGAGGCTGGATATAAGTATCAGCCAACTGATGTTGATGCATGTTTTGGTTTAGTTGGGCTGAAGTATTTAGATCAAGTTATAAAAGGAAGAAAAGTATTGGCCCTTGAGTATGCCAAAAATCTTCAAGAAATTATAGATAGAAATGGTCTTACTAAAGAATTTATCTATGTTCATGGTGGATCTAGCTGGTTGTTCTGTATATTAACTGAAGATAGAGATGCACTAGCTGCTTATCTTAAGGAATTCAATATAGAAACCAATATGGTGCATTTAAGAAATGATATATTTAAGGTATTTGGCGGTAAAAGACTAAATTTACCAAATATGAATTGGGTGGAATCAAGATATTTGTATCTTCCGATTAACCCAGAAGTAACATTGAATGACGTTAGTTTTGTATGTAAAAAAATAAAAGAATTCTATGGATCCAAGAACCGATAAGTTTATGAGACAAAGGGGGGCAGATAAAGTAATGGGCAAAGCAGAAGCTCAACTTCTTAATGACAAAAACATAGAAAGAGTTGAAATTATAGTTTTGAAATATAAATCACCAGTGATGGAAGAGGATTGTGTTTCTAGAATTATAAGATATACTAAATGGCCATATAAGATCAATGTATTTGATAATAGAGGTAATGGACCAAATACTTCTAAGGCTTGGAATAAGTTAATAAAAGAATCAACCTGTGACTATGTTCTATTTATTGATTCGGATGCATTTGTACATGATACGGTGGGAGTTATTAACGGCAAAAGAGAAGAAGATGGAGTTTGTTGGGTTACAGAAATGGTAAAGGCACATAAGATGATAAAAAATGTTGCTATTGTTGGTCCAGTTTGTGGAACACCTGCCGTAACAACACTGCAATCTATGCGTCCAAAGGATGAAGATCCACTTGAAGTTCATGGACACTTATCTGGATATTGTTTTTTGACTCACAAAAGTATTTATGATAAGATTGGTTACTTTGATGAAGACTTCTGTTTCTATGGTCAAGAAAGTGATTGGATAGAAAGAATCCTAGAGAGCAACCAGTATGATAATACTGATTATAAGTTGATGATTGCACCAAGAGCTCATGTAATACATGGTTATGAAAACCAAGGAAGTATAGCGGCTAAACAGGCGGAAAAAGAAGGAGAATTGAGTCAAGAGATGGATTCCCAATATAGTTACCTTATGTGGAATTGGAAAAAGATGTTAAGGCTGGAAAAAAGAGGAGTTAAATATGAATTTAAATTTTAGTATGGACTTAAAATTAGAAATAGAAGAAGAAATAAAGAATTGGGAAAAAGAAAGACAGAGAACCTTAACTGTAGAAGAGTTGGATTACATTAAAATTAGCAAGGAACGAGAAAAGGTGGCTTCAATGCCTAGGATTTTGATACTAGGAGCAGATGGCTATATTGGAGTTGCTCTTTATTACTATTTAAAAAGTAACTACTATCAAATTTTGGGCGTAGACAATGGATCTAGACAAAGGAATGTTGTAGGTATAGGAAGCGATTCGTTAACTTACAATAGACAGCCAGCAGATATTAATATAGATTTGTCTAAGGACTATAATGGGCTAAAAGATTTGCTTATTAGTTATAAACCCGATGTTATTGTAAATTTGGCTCAACAGCCATCGGCACCATTTTCTATGATTGACGCTAAACATGCGGTTGAAACCCAGTCTAATAACAACTCTACAAACCTTAATGTTTTATATGCCGTTAAAGAAGTAAACCCAGATATACATATAATACAATTAGGAACTGCTGGAGAGTATCCAGATTGGTTATATGATGGAGTAGAAATACCAGAGGGTAGTAGGATAAAAGTTCAGTATAATAAAAAGGATTGGATTATTCCAACACCAAGATACGCTGGAAGTTGGTATCATTTTAGCAAACTACATAGTTCTTATAACGCAGATTATGCTTGTCGTATTTGGGGGCTTAGAGTCAGCGATGTAAACCAAGGTATAGTTTATGGTAATACTGGCGATAATAGACTAGATTATGATGAATACTTTGGCACAGTAATAAATAGATTTGTAGTTCAGGCCGTTAGTGGTATACCATTAACAATATATGGCGTTGGTGGTCAGACCAGAAGTTTTATACATATCAAGAACTCTGTAGAAGCCATAAAATTAATGATAGACAACCCTGCCGATAAGGGTGAATATAGAATAATACATCAATTAACTGATGTAAAAAATATAAATGATATAGCCCAAATGATCAGAAACATAACTGATTGTGAAATTCAATATATAGATAATCCAAGAGCTGAAATGCCAGAAAATAAGTTTTCTTTTGAAGCTAAAAAATTGAAAACTCTAGGGTTGGAACCAGTTGACATGGAAACAGAAATTAGGAACTTGATTGATATTGTTAAAAAGTATAAAGATAACATTAGGACAGAGGTTATTCTCCCTAAAACTAAATGGAAATAAATGTTCAATAAACAAGCAGTAAAAACAATGTTCTTAAATAACTTTCAGAATCTTTTCTCAAGAGGAGAGATGTTAAAGGCTGAGAAACTAATCAATCACTGTGTACCCATTGAATTAGAGGATGATTTATTGGTTTTAGAATTAAGGAAACATGTTGGTGCCAGAATGTCTGAGATAAGAAGTTGGAATATACATGGTAGACCAAAGCCAGAATCATATGCAACACTAGTATCACCGCTTGACTTCCCTAAGTTTGCATTGGCCCATAAGAAAATAAAAGAACTCAGAAAATCACTTAGGATACTAGATATTGGTTGTTATACGGGAGATTTTATAAAATTATTATCAAAAGAAGGACACGATTGTTCAGGAGTAGACATACATAAAGATTTAATGCATAAATTAAACAGTGAGAATAACGGTGATCCAAACTTTATTTTCTCTAGGGCAGAAGAAGTTGGTCAAAGATGGGGAGAAGAGTTTGATGTAGTTGTGGCCATGGATGTTTTAGAACATTGTTTAAATGTAAGTGCTGCTGTAAATTCTATAGAATCAGTGGCCAAGAAATCTGCATTAATTATGATTAATTTACCAGTCATGGAAGAATATTATACAGATGAGGCATATGAGCATCTTAGAATGTTTTCAGAAAGACAAATTATTAAATTATTTGGTAGTAAGAAAAACTTTAACTTAGAAACTTGTTATGACGAGTTGGGAAGAAAAACTAACTTTATAACATATAATATATCATGATTTGGTGGATAAGGGGAAATTCAAAATCTGGTAAATCAACTTTGGCCAACAAAATGAAAGATGTTATTGTTTTGGATGGTGATGTTTTGAGAACCATTTGGCCAGGATTAGGATTAAGTAAAGAAGACCGATGGGAACAGAATTTGAGAGCAGCCCGATTGGCAAAAATGATACATGATCAAGGATACGATGTTGTGGTTGCTGTAATATGTCCCTATTTAGAATTGAAAGAAGAAATAAAAAAAATAATACCAGAAGTCAAATTTGCCACACTTGATGGTGGTAAAGAGCCAACTAATGAATATCCATTTGAAAGATAATGAATAATAAACCAAAAGTATGTATTGTAGGCAATATGATAACCTTGCCATATAGTCCAGATCATTCTGGAATTATTCAGGGTTTACAAATATTAAAAGATAAAGAAAAGATATCTGATTATTTTATAGCAGACATATCTCAACACCAAACATATGGAGAAAGGGCAATTATAGAAACGATAGTTAATGGCAAACCAGATTTAGTTATACATGGAATGACAGATTCTCTTAGTCAAGAATGGCCAAGATTTGTGAAAGAAAGATTACCAAATGTCATACAGGTAATGTCAATGTGGGATTACAGACCAGATTATATGAATTATGATGGATTTTGGAGTAAATGGATTGAATCAGGAAGGTATTTAGATTTAATAACTTTATCTAATAAAAATCAACTCAAATGGTGGGCTAAAGATTTTGGCGCTAAAACTATGTATTGGCCACATGGCTGTGTGGTAAAGAGTATCGAATATGATAGTCAATATGAATTTGATACCGTATTTGTCGGTAGCAGAAACGAATCTGCCCCATATAACGAAAGAGTTAAATTAATTGATGCAATAGATAGATTAACGCCAGTGAAATGGGTCAATGAAGGTGGTGGCGATTCTAATTCCGCCAGGATAGGAATATGGAAAGATTTAGGCAAAATATATGGATCGGCCAAAACAACACTAGACATATCACACTTTTGGGATGCAGATGGGTATGCTTCTGGAAGATACTTTTACACATCTGGTTTAGGTGGTTGTGCTATTGCAAAAAGATTTCCTGGTTGTGAAGAATTGTTTCCTGAAGGAACTAAGATTTACTTTGATACTCCAGAGGAGGCTATGGATAAGATTAAATATTATTTAAATCATAATGATGAAAGAGAGAAGGTTAAAATAAAAGGTAAGGAATGGGCCAATAAATATCATTCATATGAGGTTAGATTCTTAGAGTTGTTTAATTGGTTTAATTTATAATGGATATATCAGATAGAAAAATTAAAGATGAAGTATTAAGAAAGTTTAGAGAATTATACCACAATAGTTTAGTTGTCCACACTGGTACATCTTGGATGGGCAGAAAAGCACAGAAGTGCCCCGCTGACACTTGGATATATCAAGATTTACTGTGGAAGATTAAGCCAGATTTTGTTATAGAAACTGGAACTGCGTGGGGTGGTGGAACATTATTCTTGGCTAACATGTTAGATATTATTGGAAAAGGAACTGTTATTACTGTGGAAAATGACCCGGATAGACCTCCAGAACCACTGAATCATCCTAGGATTATTCAATTAAG
>JBBSXY010000040.1:0-1004 GCA_038045525.1 Nanobdellota archaeon
GGCGGAAAAGAATATGTTATGCCAAAAATTGACGACGGCAAAAAAGGAAAAACAAAAACAGAAAAAACCCAGATTGGCGGAGGTTCAGGGTTTATTATTTCTGCAGACGGCTATGTTTTTACTTCAAACCATGTTGTAGCCGACACCACGGCAGATTATACGGTAATAATTGAGCCGACAAAAAAATATCCCGCAAAAGTTTTATCAAGAAATCCAATAAATGACATAGCTGTTTTAAAAATTGATGCGGGCCAGAATTTGCCTTTTATTGAGCTGGCAGATTCAAACAAAATTGAAATTGGCCAAGAAGTTTTGGCAGTAGGAAACGCTCTTGGAGAATTTACAGACACTTTGTCGGCTGGAATTGTTTCCGGGCTTTCAAGATATATTACAGCCTTTGGCGGGGCAGACCACCAAATGCAAAATTTAAGAGGCCTAATACAAACAGATGCGGCAATTAACCCGGGAAATTCTGGCGGACCCCTTGTAAATATGGACGGCAAAGCAATGGGAATTAATACAGCAATGGTAATGGGAGCCCAAAATATTGGTTTTGCAATTCCTATAAATTATGCCAAAAAAGATTGGGAGGAAGTTAAAAAATACGGAAAAATAAAAGTGCCGTTTTTAGGAGTAAAATATGTTTTGCTTTCAAAAGAAATGGCAGAAGCAAACAAATTGCCGGTTCGCGACGGAGCCTTGGTGGTGAGAGAATTATTGGGAGAGTCTCCGGTAATAAAAGGCACGGCAGCAGACAAAGCCGGCATTAAAGAATTTGATATAATTTTAGAATGCAATGATGAAAAAATAACGGAAAAAAATCCGCTTGGCCATATTTTGCAAAAATGTAAAATTGGTTCAGAAACAACTTTCAAAGTCCTGCGCGAAAATAAAGAAGTAATGCTAAAAGTAAAACTAGAAGAAAAAGTTTAGTGTACACGAATTCCTACGATCGTGAGAATTTATGTATGCTGGTTTTGTAATAAAACTTTGCAATAAAAAAT
>JBBSXY010000041.1:0-1619 GCA_038045525.1 Nanobdellota archaeon
AGCAACGTCTGTGTAGACATAATACTCAAAGTCGTCTGTGCTTCCTATTTCAAAGTTGGTACCACCATTAGCTTGTGTATCTGTGCTTGCCCTGTCTGTTGTTACAGCAGAGACATGAACCTTGTTTGTTGTTCCAGATTCATCAGTTGTTACGTTGAACGCATCTCCAGCTCCAAGATTGCCATCCCTGTCTTCTGTATCGAAGAACAAGAAATAGCTGTCAAAGTTGTGACCTGCTATCGCTTGGGCCGCTCCAGCTGCTACTTGCTCCGTTAAGTTTATTGCACCTGACACGTTGTTAGCAGACACGTTAGCTTCATAAGGAAGCAAAATCTTCATTCCATCGTCTGTGTACAATGCAGTTGTTCCTGAACCAGCATTCAACGAAAAGTTGATGATGTTTTGAACAGCTCCGCCATTTGTTACGTTCTTGACGGTTATTTCTATATTACCGAAACTGACAGTATCGTCAACAGCTCCCAATTTCTGGGAACCTGTTATTCTGTTTTCAAACCTTGCTTTAACGATATTGTTATCTGTTGTTGTGTCAACTTTCAGGTAATAGGATTCTGCATCTCTTGTGTTGTTCCATGACAGAACCATGTACTTGTCGCCTAAAGTCTCGTTGAACAATCTATTAATCGGAGTGGCAGCGGTAAAGTCACTTGTACTGTTTCCTGTATACAACCTGCCGGAAGAATCTTTTCCAATAGTTGTGAATTCAGCTGTAGAGTTAGCTCCAAGGATAGGAATTGTGACAGACCCATCTTTAATTGTTGTCTGTACCTCTATCTCTGAGGAACCACCGTCAACCTCTGTGTCTTCTCCTGTTCCTAGGAGAGTATGTGCGGTCATGGAGAACTTCAATGCCTCAAATGCAGGCATTAGCAATGAAGCTGCAGGAGTTATGTATTCTTCATCATCTGTTGTCCACATAAGGACTATCTTGTCAAGTTTCTCTGAAGAGTCTTGTGACAAGAAACCAGTGATTTCCGTAATACTTACATCATTAAGTTCTACATTTGCTCCATGGTCAACCTCAAGCTTTCCTGTACCGACGCTGATTTCAACTTTGCTGATACCAGCTTCCTTGGAATCATATAAGATATCTTTAATACCAACATATGTTCCGTCAGCCAACTTGTAGGTTGCTCCTTCTACCAGGCTGTTGGTTATTGCTCCATCAACATCAAGCCTTACTTCTGTGGAAGAGATAAAGTTAATGCCAACGCTTCTTCCAGCAACTGTTGAGGTTTGCCCCTCTGTTACAACTGCTGAATTTGCACTGTCCAAAAAAGTTGTTTTGTTTGTTGTACCATTAATTACATCCAAAACATAGTAATCCCTTCCCATTAACCTCATTGTGGTCGTTTCCAAAGTTGCAGCATTATATGCAGGGTGTGTGCTGAAGTCCAAAGTATAGTTCAATACATGGGCATTCGAAGCAAACTTGATACCTACTGTGGGAGTTCTATCACTTGCTCCTATAAGGTCATCATAGTCAGTGTCCTGAAAGTGTGTAACATCAAGATTGCTTCCAAGAGTAACCTTTTGTGTGAAGTCGTATTCTGTATTGTCATCATCTGTATATGTGCCGTCTGCCAGTAAATCGGCAAGCT
>JBBSXY010000042.1:0-13455 GCA_038045525.1 Nanobdellota archaeon
TATCTTTTCTGAATCTGCTTCACAAGCCAGAATATGAAAAGAACCAGGGCAACAAAAATCAAAATTCCGTAAAGCCATCCAAAGAGCATCATTCCACCCCCATAGGTTCCATACATCATTCCCATCATTCCTCTGTATCCCCCGTAACCAAATCCGCTAAATACAAAGAAAAATACTGCCACAATAACTATCACCCAAATCAGAGTCTCGTTTTTCATTTCAGGTTTTATTTGTTCTAATTCTATGATAAAACTTCTTGATTCTTTTCATTATCTTTTTGCCTAAGACAGGATTAACTAATGAGATTCCAACACCCATCATTACGATTCCTGGAAGAACTGGCAAAAAAAGTCCTGCTATCCCTACAAGAATTAAGAGTATCCCAAAAGTGGTTCTGATAAATTTTTTTATCCTTTTTTTCATTTTATTATTATTGATTTTTATTATTTATATAAAAAACTGTGTGAATCCAACACCAGCCCAAAAAGCTTTCTAAAAGGGCAATTAAACCAATGACTATCACGACCCAGTTTAGCCATACAATGTTAAATTGTGGTTGAAAAGGCCCTAACCACCAAAAAGCCAGCAGAAACCTCAAGATTCTATCAACTTTTCCAAGATTTTGTTTCATAATTCTCCTCTTTTTCTTATTATTTCAAGATTTTCTTATATTTAAATCTTTTTTCTTCTGAGAAGGTTTGCATTTCCGACTACAGTTATTGATGAGAGTGCCATTGCTATCTCTGCTATAACGGGATGCAAAAGTCCTGCAACGGCAACAGGAATAGCTATGGTATTGTACGCAAAAGCCCAGAACAAATTCTGCTTTATTTTTCCGAAAGTTGCCTTGCTCAGATTTATTGCCTGTGTGACTCCTAAAAGGGAACCCCTGGCAAGAACTATGTCTCCTGATTCTATTGCAATGTCTGTACCTGTTCCCATGGCAATTCCCACATTGCTCTGCTTCAGTGCAGGAGCGTCATTTATGCCGTCGCCAACAAAAGCCACAAAACCGCTTTTCTGAAGCTCCTGAACTTTTCTTGCTTTATCCTCTGGAAGAACATTTGCAATCACTTCTGAAATCCCTGCATCCTTGGCAATTGCCCTGGCTGTTTTTTCGTTGTCCCCTGTAATCATGATTGTTCTGTAGCCTTTTTCATTAAGCTGTGATATGGCACTCACAGAATCTTCTTTAAGAGCATCTGCAACTGCAATCACACCCACAGCCTTCCCATTTTCTGCAACAATCATGGTGGTTTTTCCCTGGGACTCAAATTTTTCAATCATCTTTTCAAAATCAATGAAAGAAACTTTCTTCTCATTCATTAAAGTCCTGTTTCCTATGAAAATATCACTTTTCCCTATCTTTCCCTCAACACCTCTTCCTCTTAATATCTTGAAACCCTTGACTTCCCTAAATTTTTTCAGTTTCGCTTTCTCAACAATTGCTCTTGCGATTGGGTGCTCGCTCAATTTTTCAAGAGAGGCTGCAATTTCAAGAAGATAATTTTCCTTGACTACAGAATGAATATTTGTAACCTCTGGCTTCCCTTTCGTGATTGTTCCGGTTTTGTCAAAGACAATTATTTTTATTTCCTTCATTGTCTGTATAGCTTCCCCTTTTCTTATGAGAATCCCTTTTCTAGCCCCCATCCCAGAGCCAACCATTAAAGCCGTAGGCGTAGCAAGTCCCAAAGCACAAGGACATGCAATCACTAAAACTGCTACACTTGCTGCAATTGACCTGCTTAAATCAGAACTGAAGTAAAACCATCCACTAAATGTTAAGACAGCAAGGACAAGGACTGCAGGAACAAAAACACTTGTTATCTTGTCTGCTAAAACCTGTATTGGAAGTTTTTCACTCTGCGCTTCTTCAACCAATTTAATGATATGTGCAAGGAAAGTGTCTTTTCCTATCTTGGTTGCTTTAACATAAAGAATTCCATCCTGGTTTATCGTTGCTCCAATGACATTGCCTCCTTTCTTTTTCTCAACAGGCAGGCTTTCTCCTGTAACCATTGATTCATCAACACTGCTTTCTCCCTTAACAACAAGACCGTCTGTAGGAATTTTTTCCCCTGGCCTAATAACAAGAATGTCACCGATCTTAATTTCAGAGATATCAACTTCGATTTCTTTGTTCCCCTTCAGAATTCTGGCTTTTTTAGCTCCTAATTCAAGAAGTTTTTTTATTTCCTGGCTTGCCCTGCCTCTTGCTTTTGCCTCCACATACTTTCCTGTTATATAAAAAGCCATTATCATAGCACTGACTCCGGAATAATCCTGAATTGAAAAAAACAGGCTGAACAATCCCGTGAAATAAGCAACAAGAGTTCCAAGTGCGATAAGAGAGTCCATATTAAAATAGAACGTGAACAATCCGCGAAGTCCGCCCCTTATCGTGCTCCATCCAAAGAAAAAAAGCACGGGAAGCCCAAGAGCTAAAAGAATGGTTGTTGTTACTCTTGGCACAAATAGTTCTAAACCAAATATCCTCTCTGAGAACATGAGAAGGGCAATTGGTATGGCAAAGATCCATGAGCCAACCATCTTTTTCTTCCAGTCTCTTATCTCTTCGTCCTCTACAGGGGCATCGTGGTTGTGTTCGTCATGGCTATGTTCCTCTCCTTTATCTGTTTTCATTTCTTTCATTTCGTGCATTTCGTGGTTTTCATGCTTGTGCTGCATTTTTATTTTGTTCCATAGGTAAGGGTAGTGAATAACCCAACTTTATTTTGTTTAACGTCTCTAAATTTATTCATTTTAAATAGGTGTCTCATTTCTTCCGGGGAGTGCATTTTATTGTTACCTGGCTCAATTTTCTGAAATATTTTATTTAAAAATAAGCCAAAGCTTAAGTCAATAACAGCAAGGCAACCATTCTCTTTTAAAATTTTATTGAATTTTTTTATGGACAAATTTTGATTGGAATAATGATGGAATGCATCAATACTAAAAACATAATCAAATGAGTTATCTTTAAAGTCTATTTTTTCAACAGATTTAATTTCTAATTTTGATTTCTTTAACTTTCCTTTCGCAATTTTTAACATTTCTTTTGATATATCAATCCCGTATAAGTTGAGATTTTTTTTAGAACTTTCCAATATTTTTAAGAAATTGCCTGTGCCACATCCAGCATCAAGAATTTTAGAGTTATTTCTTATTTTTATAATATTAATTGCCTTTTTTTGGGTCGTTCTTATCCAATTTCCGAAAAAAAAATCATAATACCCTGCTATTAAATTAAAGAACCTTATATTTGTTTTTTCGAGATCTTTCATTGTTATTCGCAATAAATTTATTCGTATTCTATGGATTTAACACCATATCCTGCTCTTTTCACAGCCTTTTTCAGATCCTCATCGGAAACAGAATCTTCGCACTCTGCTGTTCCTTTTTTCAGAAGCAGAGAAACATTGGCATTTTTCACTCCATGAGTCTTTTTCAGGCTGCGCTCTATGTTTGAAGCGCAGGAAGCGCAGTGCATTCCTTGAATTGTTATTTTTGCTTTTTTCATTGTTTGTCTTCTCCTTTCATTGAATGCAGTATATGAATACAATATTGCCCCATATGCTTGTCGATTAAGTCCATCAAGGGGTTAATTGTTTCCTTGTTGATTTTATAATATCTGTATTTGCCCTCACTCTCACATATCAGAAAACCATGATGTTTCAGTCTTGCGAGATTATGGGAAACAACCGTCTGATCCAGACGCAGTTCCTTTGTTATTTCAGAAACATTCAGCTTCCTGTTTCTTAGAAGGTTAATAATCTTAAGCCTTATTTCAGAAAATAGTGTTCCTAGGAACAGTTTGTAGGCCCCATAAAGCTCCTCTTCGCTGAATCCCTCATGATGCGCGTGCCTTAATATGTTTTTGTTTATCATATGATAATTCTATACATATGACTATTTAAATGTTTTTGTTCTTTAGAATCCAAAAACCAGCTAACAAAACCATCACCACTAAAATTTGTATCTCGATTCCCTGAAACGGCAGAGAAGCGAATGAGAAACCAACTCCGAACAGCCCAAAAACTAAAGGAATAAACCCCGTTACACACAGTGGGCAAACGCCAACAATCAAACCGCCGACAGTTCCCGCCCCAGCAAAAACCTTGCCTTCCTTGCAGGCTTTTCTCTCTTTGTATAAAATATGAATATAAACAGCATTCAGTGCAACTAAAAAACCGATGGCTAAAGTTAAAACCAGAGAGATTCCAAGCTTAACCCAATTAATTGTCGAGGCATAAACAATAATTAGAGGAATTGTGTCATTAAATCCGCTGATGAAAATATTAAGAACTAAATATAATAAAAAGATTCCAAGAAACCAATAAATATAAGGTCTCTGAAAAATTCTCTTCATTTTTAGAATCACCCAACAATAAGTTTTCCGTAGCCCATTCCCATGCTACAAGAAAAAGTATATGTTCCTTTTTTAAGTGCAGGCAACTGTAATGTGTCTTCTGTGGTTCTCAAATATTTTGAATATCTTCTTCCTTCTATGTTGAACACCACTGATCTTAGACATCCGTTAACAGAACCGTCAGCACCGAGTAAGATTGGTTGTCCAGTTTTTACAATAACATCTTTATAATTAAGACCCTCTTGGCTTAAAACAACTTTTTGTGTTTCCCCTTGAATAATTCCCGGCTGGATATTCGTATTTTCCTGCACTGCACCACCCCTCAAAAAAATAAAGCCGACTATTATTATTAAGACAAATATGCTCACTATGTAAAAAATATTTTTTTCCATCTTTATTGGAATAATACGCTCCTTGGCCCAAATACCATTAGCCATATTGTGATTGCAGTTAACAGAAAACTCCAGAATATTGTGAAAAATTCATCGTCCTTGTGCTTTCGTTGCATTTCAGTTTCTCTTGCCTCTTTGTATATCATGTAATTCAAGCCAAATAGAATTAACGCCGAGATTATAAAAACAATTACTCCTGTTGCTCTAAGATTATCGTTGAATGTCATTAATGCAGTCATTGCACCCATCAAACCACCCATGAATCCTGCCATTATTCCCTCCATTACACCCATGATCCCACAACATTTTCCGTTCCATGCCCCAAAAAAGATTCCGGTAACCGCCCCAAAAGTAATTCCTACGAACATGCCGTTTGTGGAGCCGATAAAAAACGCAGGAAGAAGCCCTGAAATTGTACCTATTGTCATTCCAATCATCATTCCTGACATGCAGGCAAATTCTTTATATGCGCGAACATGTTTTACTGAAAGGAGAATCAGAGAATAACTAAGTATCGCGAAAAACAAGAAAAATCCATATTTAGGTATGAAGTTTTCAATATATCTAAGTTTTAAAAAGTACAGGATTGCCAGCAAGACAAAAGATGTTACTATTGAAACAAAGACTGTTTTGACTAACTCTCCTTCAACTTCGCCGTTATGGAACTCTTTAACAAATTGTTTTACGCTCATAAAAATAATTGGAAAAATAGCTATATAAATGTTTATTTGCAAAAAATTTAATTAATTTATTTTTATATCCATCCGTATTTTTTGCAATGTATAACACATAGGTTGTATAGCCAACCATATAATACGCCCACGAGGTAAGCTACAAATAATACTTCAACAAGCCCTATAAAAAAACCACCTATTGTTATTTGTGGCATTATTGCAATTTTTGTTAGGTCAATGCCGTGTATCCAATTATTAAAGAATTTCAAGAATTGTATAGGCCAGACAAATACCAGCAATACGCAGATTACATATATTACTCCACCAGTTATGCTTAAGGCAAGTCCTGTTGGATGTGCATAATGTAATGTTGTTTTTTCCATATTAACCTCCTTTCATTTGACCAAGCGTGGGCGAATGATTGAAAATTTATTTTATTTAGCTCAGGCACTCTGCGTAGATATTTGGATGATGCGACATGTGTTCTCTCCATTCTTGTTCTGTGTAGCCTGGAGCAGGCTCGCATTTGTCTAAGGCGGATTTCCCGGAATCTTTCCATGCCTGAATGGTTCCGGGGAAGAGTGTTAAAAATAATAAACCTAATACTAAAATTCCTACAATAACATACAATATAATTTTCTTATCCATTCAATGATATATGCCTCCTTTCATTTTTCTTCTATGATTTAACATTATTCCTATTCCGACAATATTTGCTAGGACTCCTATTCCTAAAAATTCTTTTTGATATGCGGCCAAAAATACAGCAATGCCTGAAAGACCAACAATTGGAATCAAATTTAAAAGAAAATGGCTGCAGCAAGCAACCATGCTTCCGGCAGAAACTCCTCCTGTACCTGCAACTGTTCCAGTCATTGTTACCGTGTGCTTTATCGAGGTGTAAAGGCCAATCTGCGTTCCAAAACCGATTGAAAGAGGAAAAATCAGATACCACAAACTCCTAAGATTCAGAAAAGCGAAGTAAATTCCCTGAAAAATTGAAACTACAGTTAGATAAAAAGCCAATAAACCAAGCCCTGCCAAAAATCCGTATAAAATTGATTTTTGTTTTACCATTTTTTGCAGCATTCAATTATTTTCTTGGCAATTTTGTTGTTCTTGAAAAGGTAAATTGTCAAAAATATCAACCATAATCCTAAGAAGAAATATGAGCTGTTAATAACAGAGCCATTTAGAACATAATATATTACTAAAATGCTGGTCAATAAGTAAGGAAGCCTAAACAATAAAAAATCTTTCTTTACTTTTTTCTCCAGTATATAATACAACCCTAAAGAGGTATGCCCCATCAAGATTGCAATTATTATCCTGTCTGGAAAGAGATTCAGAAAATATAATATTAACAAAGTAATCCATGCCAGTGTAACTGACAAGCATATTACACAGGCTTTTTTCACATTAAAAATGCTCTTCAATGCTAAAAGCAAAAAAAACAGAGCTGTGATTCCAATCAATATCCAAATTATTGGCTCCATTTTAAATTATTTTCCTCCCAGATTCCTCCCACGAATTCATCCCTCCATCAAGGTCATAAATCTTTTGATAACCCATGGCTTTAAGATTATCAGCTACAACTCCCGACATGCGCCCGCTTCTGCAATAGACAGCTATCGGAGTGGAAGTATCCTTAGGCAATTTGTCCATATATAATTCAATATTTTCCCAGTCTTCAATTATCTCATCAGTCCCGTCAATTTGACCCTGATAAGGAGTATGGACATTTAATAAAAAAACACTTTCATTTTGAATAATTTTTTCGAATTCGCTAGGAGACAAACGCTCAACTGATCCGGTTGCAACACCAGCTCCTAAATTTGTCAAGCTAAACTGGATAAAAATTCCTAAGATAATTAATAAGGAAAGTGTCAATATGATTCCTTGGAAAGGAATTATTTTTCCTTTTCTTGCTTTTGTTAGTTTTTTGCTTATTGCAGGAGAGATGAAGACAAGAAGCCCCCCAAGAAGACTACTGGCAAGCGAATAGTTGAATGCATATGTTTTTCCGTATTCTCCGATAAAAGACAGGTATAGCGGTCCTATAGCTTTGAATAAAGGAATTAAAGGAAGGACAGTTGTTAAAAACACAATCGCAATAATCAAAGTTTTTTGGAAAGGTATATATCTTTTCTTAGGAATCCTTGCAAACCACATTCCCATTGACATTGCAAAACCTCCGATGAAAAGCGCGACAACAACCTTGCTTACCCCAAGCCATATTGCACCAGCCCCTGCTGCTCCAGCTCCAATTACACATAACGGACAGTGCGCAGAAATAAACTTAACTAAAAAAACAACTAAAATTGGAAGAATAAAAAATTTCTTTTGCATTTTATCTTGTGAAACCGACTATTAATAAAATAATTAAGAGAATAGCAATAATCCACATTAGCCATGAACTTTTCTTTTCTGTTTCCTCATAGTTATAGTTTTTATGGCTAGTTGGTTGATTACCATGTTTATGGCTTCCACAACAGCCCATTTTAAATCCTCATGAATTCGCTGTAGCTTCCGTCATTGGCAACAGCATAAATTACAAAGTCTCCATATTTCTGGCCGGGCATTCCAGGGCTTCCCGAGGGCATTCCGGGCATCGCGATTCCTGCAATATCTGGCTGTTCAGCCAAGAGCTTTTCAACGGCTTCAAGGGGAATATGCCCTTCAATGAAATAATCGCCAATGATTGTAGTGTGGCAGCTCTCTAGTTCAGAAGGGATTCCATATTGCTTCTTTATCTGTTCAGGATTCTGCATATCAAAAACATCAATTTTATGATTGATCTTGCTGTTCGCATATTTAAGATAAACTTCACAGCATCCGCAACTCATGGACTTGTAAATTTTTATATCGCCTTCTACAGCATCAATGTTTTCAAAAGAAACAGCGCTGGAGCTCTTTGTGAATAAAAGAACGAGAGCCAGTACAGCAACTATTCCTATAAACAGCACCCAGATTCCTTTGGATTTTCCTTTAGTATTGTCTACATTTGGGGTTTTATTCTCCATATTGTGTTTTTCCATATCTTTGCAGCACCCTTTCTGGTTTTTTGTTTTGCATTCAGGACATTCCATAGAAACCTCCTAGCAGCCTCCAACCATTCCGCTGTACGCGCTGGCTGCCTGTCCTGCAGTTGGGGATAAAGAAGAACTCACCACGCTGCTGCTTCCTCCCTGGAAAAAGACAGTATAAACAACTGCCAGCAGCAAAATTCCTATAATCACCCAAAGCACTATTTTTTGCGTTTCCATTTTTGCTCGTTTTGTTTATTTACCTCCTAATATGATTAACAACCTCCCACCATACCGGATCCTGATGAACTGGATGCGCTTCCGGCAAGACGTGTGGGAATTGTTCCATGCATTTCATAATTCATTATTTCATTTTCTGTCCAGCCAGTTGTATCTAGCTTGTCGTTACTTACTGAATTTCCTGTTGCAGAACCCTGGAAAAATACCGTATATATGACTGCAACCAATAAAACCCCTATGACAATCCAAAGAACTGCTTTTTGTGTCTCCATGTTATCTTCAACAACCTCCCACCATACTTCCAGATGCCTGCCCCTGTTCAATTCCCCTATATGCGTTTGTCGTAAGATTAATGTAATCAACCTCAATTCCATAACTTTTCATTGCCTGCGCTTTTCCTTCTAATATTCCCGGAAAGAAAAGTGTTTTCCACTTTCCGACTTCTGTAAGAATTTGTTCATCTGTTAGTTCATCACCATGAGATTTTATCAGATATTTGGCAAGTCCGCGCATTGCATAGCTGTGTGCGCAGCCGCATGCAGCCTGTCCATTGCTGAAGATTACAGACCTTGCTCCGCAGCAATATTCGCAGGCAATCCCATTATATTGTTTATATAAAATATCTATGTATCTTTCGAGCTGCGTTCCTTCGAGGGTTTCAATCCTGTCTATGTTTCCCAGCAGATTTATTGTTTCATCAGCTTTCTTTGGGTCAGAGGCAGAAACATCATCATATCTGATTCCCAACTCTTCCCCATAAATAGCAGGAACTCCTTGAGGAATAATCTCACTTGCAGACACTGTCCCTATACCTGTCGTGTTTCCTGTCTTTCCTGAATAATTATATATTAGGATTAATGAAAGGACAACGACAATTGCAACCTGTGCATAAAATTCCCAGTCTGTTTTTTTGTTTTTTTGTTTTTCGTGCTTGGTTTCTTTTTCTTCCAGTTCCATGAATTATTCAAGAAGTAGTTCATTATAACCGCTTTGGTGAAACTGGTTTCAATTCCTCAAAACAACAATATTATTCATCCCGCGCCTTTTTCTTTCAATCAATTGCTTTGCCTCGAGCTTGTCAAGAAGCCTTGTGATTCCAACCTTTCCTTTTCCGATTTTTTCCATCAGTGTTGATTGGAAAATTGCTCCATTTTCCTTTAACAACAAGTTTATGACACTTTTTTCATCCTTGTCCAGTTTGCTGAAATCTATCTTCTTTCTTTTTTCAGAGATTTTTTTAACAATTATTTTTTCCTTTGGTTTTGCAAAAATAAGGACAAAGCCTATTATAATCAGAAGCCCGACAATCCCCAAGGAAAGATATGTCTGCTGGTTTATTCCCTCGTTCATTGGACAGGAAACAGAATGTTCTTCTGCAGTACAGGTCGAAGCAACAACATCTTTTAATGCACTTTGAAACAGAAGCACTATTACTATGAGCAAAATTGCCACACCGATTAAAATGTAACCTACATTCTTGTTTTCCATGATTTAGAATCAAATTTTCCGTTTATATACTTTTTTAAAAGCGGGTTAAACAAAAAAGCTGAGAATGAATAATCCTATTCCCAATATTAAAGTTATGAAATAAGTTGTTTTATTCCAGCCGATGACTTTTGCGCCGTCAAATGGCATTACAGGAATCATGTTAAATACTGCCAGCAAAGAATTAATTGTCAGGCCAAAACCGAACAAGGCTCTAAGAATTCCTGGTGGACTTAAAACCAGAATCAAAACCAAAAAAACGAGAGCCAAGACAAGATTAGTTATGGGGCCAGCCAAGGAAATTTTTCCATTTCTTTCTTTAGTGATTCTTCCGAAAATTTGAACAGCTCCTGGCGCAGCTATAATAAATCCAAACAAAGAGAAAAGTATGGCTAGCCAGAGCATTTTGTAATACGCATGAAATTCAGCAAACAACCCGTAGCCCTGAGCGACATATTTATGCATCAGCTCATGCAGCAAAAAACCTATGCCTGCTGTGAAGAAAGCTATTACGAAGATAATTAAAAATCCCTGACTTAATATTCCAGACAAACCGCCAGACAAAAGAATTGCAAAAGCCAAGGAAATCATCAATCCTGCCAAGAGTAGATCCTTTTTTTCTCTGCCTGAAAATTTCATGTTTTTATTAATTAGAATCAGTTTATGAAGCTTTCTTTTTAAGGTTGTAAATTAAATTTTCTTCCCTTTTCTAATACTATTAATTTTAATCAGACTTATATTTTTAATAATGAAGAATCTTACTGGACAGAAAGAATTGCATCTTCAAGAGTTATTTGTGCTGTTCCAGATGCAAACGGATAAGCTCCTGAGATTGATACTGTCTTTCCTGTTTCTGTGTTGACTATCAAGAAGAAAGGCGTTCCTCCTGCACCAGCAGCTGTTGCCTGGGCAAGTTCCTTGTTGACCTCTGATTCAGAATCACCACCATCCAAACAGCTGTTAAAGCTTCCTGTATTCAGGCCAAGCTGTGAAGCATATTGCTTCAGGCTTTCAATATCTAAAGCATCCTGATTTTTAAATAACGTATCGTGATATTCCCAGAATTTTCCTTGGGCTTGGGCGCAGACAGAGGCTTCTGCAGCTCCTTGTGCATAAGGGTGTATGGAGTTTAGTGGGAAATGCTTATAGACAAGGTTGACTTCTCCATTTTTGAAATAATCAGAGTTTTTGAGATCTGTTATTGTTCCTTCAAATGCTCTTCCACAGAAAGGGCACTGGAAGTCAGAGAATTCTATTATTGAGACTCCTGCATCCGGACTTCCGAGAACAGGGTCATTGTCTTCGATAAAGGCCTTGGCATTTACCGCTTCCTGGCCCTCGCCTCCGGTGTCTGTTACAGAACCTCCGTTGCTGCCGCCTCCGTCTCTAAGAAGAAAAAATCCTCCTATAACAACAACAGCCAGCAAAAGAAGAGTTGAATATTTCCAAATATCAGCTTTCTTTATCGTTACTGCACCGCTTTCTTTTGTTGCTTCAACTTCCATTTTATTAGATTACATCTGAAAAGGGCTTTATAAATATTTTGATAACTTCCAATGTGTTTGTCAGACAATCCCCTGCTCGAGAATTTCTTCCCAAGATTTTTCTCCCAAAGCCACGAGGGCCTCGCGCATTGTTAAAATGGGTTTTGGATACTTCGCAAAATCATCCAAAGCAATGCGGGGGCACGCCAGTTCGACGAAAACGTCGATATTGTAAAAGTTCATCAGCTTGTCCGGAGTTAATTCAGACATCGTGATTACTATGGCTGTTTTTCCTGCATTTCTGAGCTTTTCCAGAAGCTTTATAGGATTTCCAAATTTCTGCCCCGGTTTTATCTCAACTATTATTCCCACGTTTTTTGCTTCCTTCAGCTTTTCAATCGAGAAAAGTCTTTGTTTCAGGATTTTTTCCCTAAGCCCGGCCATGTTTCTTACATCATCGTTGTAAACATCGATCAAAATCACCGGTTTTCTGACTGCAAGAACAGCACCCATTGAATGGAACTGATTTCCTATAATAACAAAGCAATCCACGCTATCTTGTATCGCCCTCAGTCCGCGGTATTCGCAACCAGTTATATGCCCCTCATAAGCATTTGTTCCTGCCTTCTTTGAAAGCGTGACAGTTTTTCCTTGCGATTCGTAAAATTTTTTTATGTTTTCGATGTCATACCTGTGCTGGATTGAGTAAGAAAGACCTATTTTATTGTAATTTTTTAATGAATCAAGAGATTTATTTAACAAAGGTTTCAAATCCAGAACATCCTGAACCTCCATATATAAGATAGGAAAATCCACAGGTATGAACTGAGCATGCCCGAAATGAACAATCAAGTCAACGCCGAGAGCCTGAGCCTCCTGAACAGCCACAGAGCACGCTCCCCAGCATGTTTCCCCTGAAAAAATGCATTCCACTCCAGGCAAACTCTGTTCAATCCATTCAGAGATTTCCGGCGCATTTTGTTTTATTCCCTCTGCGAGCTGAACCAGAACTTTTTTCGGCTTTCTTTCCTTCAATTCAGAGATGAGTTTTTCCTTTTCAAAATTCAGTGTCATTTTCAGACAGAAGATAATCTCTTGAGCTCCTCCAATGCTTCTTCAAAAGACGATCCAATCTTTTTAGATTGAATAACATTCCCTAATGGATCAACGAGTTCTGGATTGTAACTTTCTATTTCTTCCTCTGATTTAACAAAGAATAAAGAATAATTCTGTTCCGGATTTAATCTTATCTCAATTGGAATGCCTTTGCCATCAATTATATAACTTATTGTAATTGCCAGAGACCCCTTCGTAGAAGGCCTTGATTCTAACTGTATGAGTCCTTCTGGCGTAGGAAAAGATTCCCCAATTTTCTCTTCTAGTTCTGAAATAGAACCTATTTTCTCTCTTTCAATCATCCCTAATATTTCTGAAGAATATTTTTGCAGGTCTTTTTTTGTAATTATTCTGTTTACCATAAAAGCCTATCAGAATAAGCGGTTAAATAGATTTTGGTTTATACTGTTTAAAAAAATTAATATTATTGTGTAGTCTCTGTCTCTAAAGATGTCCTGCCTCTTTTTATCCATTCATTTCTGTTCAAAACTTTTTCAACTACTCCATTCTGATTAGCCCTATAGGAATAAAAATCCGAGCCGCCAAATCTTTCATTTGGGGTACTAATCAAAGCATTTCCAGGGAATCTTATCTTAAACCCAGGAGAATAATCCATTCTCTCGTGCCTTTCGCAATCATCACACCACCATGCCTGCCCGTCAAAAC
>JBBSXY010000043.1:0-12094 GCA_038045525.1 Nanobdellota archaeon
TAAGGAGTAAATCTTATTGCTCTGTCATCGGAGAAAACAACGCCTCTTTCTTGATAAGAGCCAAGTCTTTTTTCAAGCGTTTTTTGATTCATGGATATTCTTCCATTTTTCAAAACAGGATTGTCCTGAACAAACATTCCTTTAGGAACATAAAGGATTCCTGTGTTGCCAATAAGCCAATGGTTTCTTAATGTGCTTATGACTTTTTTTGCTGTTTCGCAATCCTGGTTTCCCAAAGAAGCGTGAAGTAAAGTTACAAGTTGCGACATTGGGGGCATTCTGAAACCAAGGCCATAGTCTGCCTGCCTTAATCCTGCAAAATTCATTGGGCCAACTCCTTGGGGATTGAATAGAATAATATCATTGTCAGAACCACAAATCTGTATAGTTTTAACTGCAACAACCTCATTTAATGTTGGCTTCTGGATTGTCTTTCCCATGATTTCTGGAGAAATCACGGGTTTATAAATATTTCCATTTTGTTGTTCTTTTAAAGAAGTAACACTTTCCCTCTTGGCAGGGAATCTTTAAAAACCGATTTTTCTTTAAGGTAAAATGGACAACGAAGGAAAAGAGGGTGGCTTTGGGTTGATTTTGCTTGTAATGGTTGTTTCTCTTGCAATAGCTGCTTTCTGGAACAGTCTTCCTTTTATAAAAAATTCTGTGGGAGCAGTCCTTAACCCAACTGCGGGGGCTCTTTTAAACTTGAACTTAACATACGGAATGCTGGTTCTTGTTCTTCTTCTTTCTGTTTTCATGACTCTTATCCAAAAATACACCACAGACCAGAAAACATTAAGGGAGATGAAAGAAGAGCAGAAAAAGATGCAGGAAGACCTGAAGAAACTTGAAGTGGGCTCAAAAGAACATAGTGAACTGAGCATGAAATCTCTGAAGTTTGTTGGCCCGATGTTTAAGCTAAGCATGAGACCAATAATCTATACTGCAATACCAATAATCCTCCTGTTCAGGTGGTTCACAGATTATTTTTCCTTAGTTGATTTCAAATTCTTCGGATTTTTGAGTTGGTTCTGGTTTTACCTTTTGGGGTCGATTATATTTAGTTCTGTATTAAGAAAGGTTTTTAATGTAGTTTAAATCTTCTATGCTTTTTAGGTTTTAGAGGTGATAATGCTTAAAAACCATCTTCTTCTACAAGAAATATGGAACAGGAAAAGAAACAGGAAATGATTTTTAAGTTCCAGGTTTTTGAGCAGCAGGTTCGCCAATTGCAGGAGCAAATGGAAGCTGTTGAAAGGGGAATAAATGATCTTGGCTCTATAAACTTCGGGATTGATGAGCTCAAAGGTAAGATTGGAAGAGAGATTCTTTCCCCAATAGGAAAGGGGATTTTTGTGGATACAAAGCTTGCGTCAGAAAACCTGACTGTTGATATCGGAGGAAAGAATTTCGTAAAAAAGAGCATTCCTGAAACAAAAGCAGTAATAGGAGAGCAGATAAAAAAACTGATAAGCATAAAAAAAGACATAAGCAACAATCTGGAACAAATCAGCGGCGAGATGACAAAGACACTTGAAGAATTTCAGGATAATGAATAAAAATTTATGATATAATCTGTAATAAAGTATAATGATATATTAAAAATTGTTCTCTTGTACCAAAATAAACCTATTTAACTCATCTTTCTGACAAAAATATCATAACTCATAATTCCAAATTCTGTTATTATTCCCGAAATGTATTTTTTGGGGACAAACTCAAAGGCAGGATTTCTTATTTTTATGTTTACCGGGGCCTTGTCCCATACTTCGTTCAAAGATCGTTGCTCAACGGGAACTTTTTTTCCTGTAAATTTCCAGGAATCAGCCACGATATAAAAAGGAATTTTTTCCTCTCCCGCAATCCTTGCAACAAGCCCAGAACCGACTTTGTTGATTATGCCAGATTTCAGGAGCGCATCTGCACCGAGAATAACCCTGTTGACCTTTTTGAATCCTTGTTTTCTGGAAAGCGCTATTCCGATAGAGGAATCCACAAACATAGTGACTTTTATTCCCGCTTTCCTTAATTCACTGGCTGTTTTTCTACCCTGGTATAAAGGTCTCGTTTCGGTCGTGTAAACTTCAAATCTTTTTCCTTTTTTATGTGAATAAATAAGCGCCTTGGAAACGTTGGTGGAATGACAATGTGTAAAAACCACTTTATCGTTCCTAATCAAATTAAAAACAACCCTGTTTATTTTTTCCTGGGCATAAGAAAAATGTTTCATAATTTTTCCATGGGAATATTTTTCGGCCATTTCAAGGACTTTTTCCATCATCGGTTCTGTAGGTCTTGAATTTAAGAGGATTTTCCTTGTTTTCCTATTTGGAAATAAGTAATAAGCCCCCAATGCAGCCTTTGCAATACTGCTTGCCCCCTGTATCCTAACCTTTTTTATATCTTTGACAATTTCATCAAATCTCTTTTTTTTTGAATTCATAACTCCATCAGTAATACCGAATATTTAAATTATTAGATTGTAATCTTGGTAGAAGAACTAATTCTTGCATTAAAATAAATTATAGGCAATATAATCAGATTCATCTTCTGCTAACATTTAAAAATTTACCTTTTTTATTAAGTGTATGCTTGAAAGCATGTTTAATCCGAGAAGACTTGAGAAAGGCCCATGGAAGATGTTTTTTATAGGAATTCTTTATGCGTCGCTTTCCCTGTTTTTGGTCAAATGGTTTTTTGCAAGAGATGCTGTCCTTTCACAGTATTCGGGACTGCTTGTAGTTACATTCTGTGTCATGTTCACCATTCCTTTCATGTACTTCATAATCAGGGAAGAGGAGGCAGAGGACGAGGAGGTCTTCGGCCTTTTAAGTGTCTGGAAAATCCATAAAGACGCCATCTATTCTTTCCTATGGTTATTCTTCGGGTTCATAATTGCCTTTGCCTTTTGGTATATAATTATACAGGATTCTACACTCTTCAATGCGCAGTTGGAGACTTATTGTATGATAAACAACCCTGGAAGTATAGAAGACTGTGTACAAAAATATGATTTTTCAAAATCGACAGGAGCTGCCACCAAAGGACTCAGATTCTTATCAATAATAGAGAACAACATTTATGTCATGATATTTACCCTTATCTTCTCCCTCATTTTCGGGGCAGGTGCAATTTTCGTGTTGGCGTGGAATGCAAGCGTTATATCTGCAGCAGTCTCTATTTTTGCAGGAAACAGGATATCGGACATTCCCTTAGGAATTTCAAGATATATGATTCATGGTTTTCCTGAAATAGCGGCATATTTCATAACGGCCCTTGCCGGCGGGATTTTTGGTGTCGGTATGATAAGAAACGGGATTGGGGGAAAAAGATTTTTGCATGTAATAGAAAATACAGCTATACTGCTTTTCATCGCCTTAACCATTCTTGTGCTCGCAGCTGTTGTAGAAGTTTATTTCACACCTGTTTTGTTTAGCTAGCAGAACCAAAGGTTCCGCACCTCCATTAATTTTTTGATAGAATCAGTTTCTATAAAGTTTAAAAACGGAAAAATGTTTTATCATAGATAATGGTTGAGGTTTTACTCTTGTTTTCCCTTGCTATAAGCTTTTTGCTGACGTTTTTTACCTTGCCTTTCTGGATAAGAAAGGCCAAGGGGGTGGGCCTTATCTGGGAAGACATGAACAAGCCAGAACATCCCAAAAATGTTGCGGGCTCAGGGGGAATCGTCGTAGTTCTTGCTTTTGTTGTCGGAGTTTTGTATTATGTTGCTGTAAGAACCTTTATCATAAAAGATCCGGACAAAATAAGCCTTGAAATTTTTTCTTTGCTGAGTGTTGTCTTAATTCTTGCTATAGTCGGGATAATAGATGACTTATTTGGATGGAGAAACAAAGGGCTATCCAAAAGAAGCAGGCTTTTTCTTGCAGTTATAGCTTCCATACCCTTGGTAGTGATTAATGCAGGAAACTCGGCAATGAACATTCCACTTCTTGGTAATATTGATTTCGGGGTGATTTATGCTCTTATCTTGATTCCTCTGGGAATTGCCGGTGCAACAACAACCTATAATTTTCTTGCGGGTTTCAACGGATTAGAAGCAGGGCAGGGAATTCTTGTCCTTGGATTTTTGTCCTATGTTGCATATGTAACGGGTTCTTCATGGCTTTCCTTAGTCGGTCTTATAATGGTTGCGGCTCTTATCGGGTTTTTATATTACAACAAATACCCCGCCAAAGTCTTTCCCGGGGATTCCCTGACATGGACTATTGGTGCCCTGATAGCAGGAATGGCTATTCTCGGAAATTTTGAAAAAATAGCAGTTTTCGTTTTTATACCATATATCCTTGAAACAGCACTAAAAAGCCGCGGAAAACTCGCAAAAGCTTCATTCGCTAAACCGAATAAAGACGGCAGTTTGGATATACCATTCAAAAAAATTTACGGGCTAGAACATGCTTCAGTCTATATCTTGAAAAGATTAAAGCCAAGCAAAAAAGTTTATGAGAGAGATGTTGTTTACCTTATACATGGTTTCCAGATCTTCATAATAGCTCTGGCTTATTTCATATTTCTTTGAGTATTGGATTGATATTCTATCAATCTAGAATGCTTGGCCTTTGAAAAGAAAGTTTAATATCCAATATATGCCATATATCCAATATCTCCACGCTCTTCAAACACCTTTCTCCCGTTTCTATAGCAATCCCCCTTAACTCCACATACCACTCCCGCAAGTCCAAGAAGAAAAGATAATGCCCCATAATTAACACAATTATTTTCCCTGCCATCTGTTTCGTAATTAGATTGGTTTTGTATTTTATGCGTGGATTCCATCTCCTTAGATTTATGAACGGAGTTAAAAAAATTCCCAAACCCACCGAGAGCTAGAGCAAACCCTCCAATAATAATTGTTCTGATTACAGATTTTTTATAATGACTCATTGATGTCTCTTTTTGAGTTCCTTTTTGGTGATATATTGTTTCTGTTAAAATTTTTTCAATTGCTTTTCCCATAAAAAAGCAATTTCTCGCTATTTTATAAACTTTATGTTATTATGATACTCTAAATTTAAGGCACATTTCAGGCTCAGACTCAAAATCTTTCGCAGATTTAAACTACATTAAAAACCTTTCTTAATACGGAGCTGAAATCCACAGAATAGAAATTTTATATTTCTTTTATTCTTAGATTGATAAAGGTTTTAAAGAGTAATTTGCTTTAATTTCAAATGGAAGAACAAGACACTGTTAAAATCAATACGGGAAAAATTAAGGAAAAAGTAATTAATATCGTGGTAGTTGTTTTTCTCATATCAATATTATTCTTCAGCTCATGGATGAGAACAACAAATATAGATCAGCTTAAGGATGTTACAACTGGAAATTATACCCTAGGCCCTGATTTGGACCCTTTTCTTTATCTGAGGGTTGCGCAGGAAATAATTGATTTTGGAGAGCCTCTTAACCCAGATTATATGCGTTATCACGGAATAAAGCCCTACTATAACTTTCTGCCATATGGAATTGCATATCTCTATAAATTTCTATCCTTGTTCACAGAAACTTCTCTGGAATATGCGGCAATTATCTTTCCTGTGATTTTTTTTGGCGCAAGCATCATAGTTTTCTTCTTTTTTGTAAGAAAAATCTTTAACAAAAGGTCGGTTCTGCAAAAAAACCTTATAGCTATTTTCTCCACCTCATTATATGCAGTCACGCCATTAGTGCTCCACAGGACAGTCGCAGGAATCCCTGAACTGGAAAGTGCGGGTCTTTTTTTCTTTTGGCTGTCTTTCCTGTTTTTTTTGCGTGCGTGGGAAGAAGATGAAAACCAATCTCGGAATAGGATATTAAACAAAAGAAATTTATTTGCTTTGCTATCAGGAATATCAACCTCTTTTATGATTTTCACATGGGGAGGTTTTAAATTCATCTTTATGTCATTATCCATTTCCATATTAATAGAATTTATTTTGGGGAAAGTTAAAAAACGTGAAATTCTAATTTATAGCCTGTGGTTCTTGCCTTCTATTTTCTTTTTGGTTTTGAAATCGGGACTGTTTTCCATAATAGAGCTGACAACAGGAATGTCGTCAACTTTTGTTTTTGCGGTTTTGATTACAAGTATTTTTATAAAAAAGGATTTTGAGGAAAAAATCAAGAGAAGTTTTAAAGGGAGCTGGATTTCAAAGGAGATAATTTCTATATGTTTAGTCATATTGCTGGGTTTATTGGCACTTTTAATTGCAAGTCCCGATTATCTCTTTGGATTAATTGGCAGTATAAAAGAATCTCTTCTTTATCCTTTTGGAAGGCAAAGAGTCGGTTTGACTGTTGCTGAAAATGCACAGCCATATGTTATAGAATGGATATCCAGCTTTGGAAAAAGTTTTTTCTGGATATTTCTTTTCGGGACCATTTTTTTGTTTCACAGCACAATTGAGCATTTAACTAAAAAAGAAAAGATAGTCTTGGATTTATCGTTCATAGTGTTCATTTTTGGCTTCATTTTTTCCAGATATTCCTCGTCCAGTGTCTTTAACGGTCAGAGTTTTACCAGCCAACTTGTTTATTTTGGCTCCATGCTGTTGCTGATATTATTTTTGTCGTCTGTTTACATAAAAAGATATAAAAGAAATAATATGAAAGAGTTATTGGAAATTGATTTTTCCCATATTTTTATATTGTCATTAATTATATTGATGATTATAGCTTCCAGAGGAGCTGTAAGGCTTTTTGTCATATCTTCTCCTGTCTTCATTATTGCTGCCGGGTTTTTGCCGGTGGCGCTTTTTAATTACTGGACTAAGTCAAAGGATGACTTTTTGAAGCTGTTTTTATTGTTATTTCTGGCCATTTCTGTATTTTATCTTGTTTTAACTTTTATAAATTATGAAAAAAACACTGCACAAACTGCTGAGTTTACCATTCCTTCTTCCTATAACATACAATGGCAGCGGGCAATGTCCTGGGTTCGGGAAAATACTGCACCAGGTTCAATATTTGTGCACTGGTGGGATTATGGGTATTGGATACAAACTCTTGGAAAAAGACCGACTGTAACCGACGGCGGCCATGAAAATACTTATTGGGACCATTTAATAGGGAGATACGTATTAACAACACCACGGCCCGAAAGTGCCCTTAGTTTCATGAAAACCCATAATGTTTCTTATTTATTGATAGATTCCACCGACGTTGGAAAATATCCCGCATACAGCAGCATAGGCAGCGATATTGGTGGAGGAGACAGATTTTCTCAAATTCCCATCATGCTTCTTGACCCATCCCAAACATTTGAAACCTCTGAAAAAGAGGTAAGATTATACCAAGGAGCGGCTCCTATAGATGACGATATTGCTTATTCAGACGGGAACAACACTTTCTTCTTGCCTTCAGGCAGGGCATTTGTCCTAGGAATGATAATAGAGATTGCAAAAAATAATGATTCTCTTTCTTTCAAACAACCTATAGCTGTGTTTGTCTATAATAACCAGCAGACAAGGATTCCTGTAAGATATATTTATCATAAAGGGCAAATTATTGACTTTAAGACCGGAATTGAATCTGTTGCAAGAGTAACTCAGGGTGTAGTGCCCACAAGCGATCAAGAGATAAACATTGACAATCTTAATGCTGTAATTTATCTTTCTCCTAAAGTATCAAAAGGACTGTTTGCCCAGCTGTATCTGATGGGCGATCCTTTGAAAAAATACGGCACGATAACTTCGGCATACTCTGAGCCAGACCCTTTTGTTTCTCAGTTAAGAGCACAGGGAGCTAATCTGGATGAGATTGTTTATTTCCAGGGACTTAGGGGACCTATAAAGATATGGAAAGTGGAATACCCTGAAAACATAGCCGAGATAGAAGGATTTTTGAATACTTCGGGGGATTATGCTGTTTTTGATAATCTGACTTTTACAAGATAGGTTTAGATTATTTAGACTATGTTTATATTGCATAAAACTTAAATAGATGTTTCTTTAGATAAGAAAATTAGGCCAAGAAAAAAATGATAATTATCATTATAGGAACAAAAGCAGAACTCATTAAAACGGCGCCGCTAATGCTTGAATTAGAAAAACAGAAAAAAGAATATCTTTTTGTAAATACGGGGCAGCATAATCTTACAAAAGAATGTAAAGAATTTGGAGTAAGGATACCGGATGTCGTTTTATCTGAAGAGCCTAAAAAAGGCACAAAGTTTATGTCCAATATAAATCGATTTAGTATTTTTTGGTCTCTTTCCATAATCTTAAAGATAAGAAGGCTATTAAGAAGAACAAAAAAGGTTACTTTTGTTTTAGTCCACAGCGACACGATGAGTACTGTTGTTGCTGCGATTGCTGCATCTTCTTTATTAAATCCCGGGAAAAAATGGAAAACAGTTCACCTAGAATCTGGGCTAAGAAGTGAAAGCCTAAGAGAGCCTTTTCCTGAAGAAATAGCAAGAAAAATAGGGGATAGGTTTTCAGACATTTTAATTGCGGTCTCTAAAAGGTCTGAGAACAATTTGAAAAAAGAGGGGATGCGTGGACGCGTACTCCTTTTAGGTAATATTGCAATAGATTCTGCCCTTTCAGCTTTTGAAAGGACAAAAAGGCAACATAAAAAGATAAGGGGCCCATATGCATTGGTTAATGTACATAGACATGAAAATTTGCGTTCCAGAGAAAGAATGACTAAAATTGTTTCCATTGTTTCGAAAATTCCAATAAAAACTTATTGGCCTTTACACGACGGAACTAGATATTACTTGGAAAAATATGGTTTATTGAAGATACTTAAGAAAAACAAAAATATTGTTTTATCTGATTTAGTAAGCTACTCAAAATTCACAAATATGCTGGTGCATTCAAAGATGCTTCTTGTTGATGGGGGTTCTATTCAGGAAGAAAGTCTTATTTTTAAAAAACCTTGTTTGCTTTTAAGAATGAAAACAGAAAGACAAGAAGGTCTCAGTACAGGAATTAATTTTTTAACTGAATTAAATGTGGAAAAAACAAAAAAGATTATTGATAATATCCTAAATAAAAATTTCAAAATTCCAGATGTGGATAACCCTTATGGAGGTAGGGGTGCAAGTAAGAGAGTAGCAGATATATTATTTTAACTGTAACTGCTAACCTATAAAAAATTAAAATATTTTAGGGCAAATATTTTTAAACGCATAAAGCATTTGAGGAAAAAATGGCAAGCATCATAACGGGCAAACGCATACTGGTTACGGGGGGTTCGGGATCAATTGGAAGTGAAATTGTACGTAGTTTATTGCCCTTGCAACCAAAGGAAATAAGGGTTTTTAATCGGAGCGAGGTCCCTCAGGTAGAATTGCAAAAAGAGCTTCAAGATTATGAAAACATAACGTATTTCATAGGGGATGTGCGTGATGAAGTTCGTTTGAGTGAAGTACTTGAGGGAATAGATATTGTTTTCCATACTGCAGCATTAAAACATGTTGATATTTGTGAATATAATCCTTATGAAGCTATAACGACTAATACAATTGGAACAAAGAATGTCATAAAATATGCTTTACAAAAGAATATAGAAAAAGTCATCCTTATAAGTACTGATAAGGCCACCAACCCTACAAATACTATGGGTGCAACAAAGCTTCTGGCAGAACGTCTTATTACTGAAGCAGATTATAACAAGGGCGACAGACGCACTATCTTTTGTTCAGTACGTTTTGGAAATGTTTTAGGTTCAGTAGGTTCTATCGTTCCCTTATTTAAAAAAATGATTCAGAACCAAAAACAAGTAACTATAACTGATTTAAACATGACAAGATTTGTAATGACTATACCAGAAGCAGCAAAACTTGCCCTTAAGGCTGCAGAAATCTCGAGGGGTGGTGAGACTTTTATATTTAAAATGGCTTCTGTAAGGCTATCTGACCTTGTAGATGCAATATTAGAACTGACAAGTAAGAAATATGGAATAAACTTGCAAGAGATTAATAAGAAGGTAATAGGATTACGCCCTGGTGAAAAAGTGCATGAAGATTTAATAACAGAAACCGAATGGGCAAGAGCAATAGAAACTGATGGAATTTATATTATCCTCTCCCCTATTGACAAGATAAAGACGATAGAGAATTATAAAAATTTGGGAGGAAAACGGCCCCAAATATACAGTTATAATTCAAAGGATGTTAAAGTCTTGACAAAAGAAGAAATAACTTCTATTTTGGAATTGGAGAAGTTGATATAAATTTTATTGATTAGTGGAAATATTGGTCAGATACTCTCCTTTTATTAATCTCGCCACCATTAAATACATATCATTCTTTCATAAGACTTAAAAAGCATTTTCATTTTTTTATAAAATGGACTGGAACGGAAAAAAGGTCTTGATTACAGGGATAAGCGGGTTTCTTGGAAGTAATTTAGGAAGAGAATTGTTAAATCAGGGAGCTGAGATCTATTCAATAGATAATTTTTCATATATTGATTATGAGATTACCAAAAAAAAGGTTCCAATAATTAATGAGGTAAAAATAATTAGTGGAGATGTTTCCATGAAAGAGATATGGGATAAAGTTCCTACAGATATAGAATACATATTTCACCTTGCAGGGCCATCTTCTATCACCTTATTTAAAAGAAATCCTGAAAGATGCTATTATGAAACCATCTTTGGACTTTACAATGTCCTTGAATTCGCCAAAAAGAACAAAGTAAAGAAGGTGATTTACACTTCAACAGGAAGCCTTTATGCCGGAAACAGGATGCCACACAGAGAAGAGCTTTATCCTATAGGGTCCAATTTATATGCAGCTGCAAAGATAGCAATTGAAGCTTTGGCAAATTCTTATTCCAATAACGTAAAAAGTTTAGGGCTGAGGGTCTTTGCCGGATTCGGGCCTGGTGAAGAAAGGAAAAAAGATTTTGCAAGCGTTATTTGTCTATTTGCAAAGGATGCTTTAGATGGAAAAAGACCAATAATCTACGGTGATGGAAATCAAATAAGGGATTTTGTTTATATTGATGATGTAGTAAAAGCGCTCATAAGGGGAGCAGAAATAGAAGAAACAGGAATCATAAATGTTGGAACAGGTAAAGGAATTTCTTTCAACGAGATATGGAAAACAATAAAAGATCATTTAGGAACAAACATAGAGCCAGAATATATAGATAAAGATGTAAATTATGTGGAAGAACTTGAGGCAGATACTTTCAAAATGAGGAGAATTTTAAAAATTACACCCCAGCCTACTGAGGAGGGGATAAAGAAATTTTTAGACTACCTTAAAACTTCATCATAAATCTTTCTAAGTTTCTTATTTCTTTCTTTTATTGAGAATTTCCCCGCGGAAACAAGCCTGAAGCTGTTTTTACCCATTTTCTCCCTCAATTTTCTGTTTTCTATCAAAATTGATATTTTTTTCACAAGCTCATTAACTGTTTCAGGGCTACTTTTAGAAACCAGTTTCATGTATTTTCCTGCCAAGTCAAATCTATTGTCATACCAGTGGACAGGGCTCCTAACAAGAAATCCATTGTATCCATCTTGAACAAGCTCTGGCAGAGTAAAATCATCTGTGCAGACAATTGGCAAGCCAGTTGACATCGCCTCTAGTATCGAGACTCCGAAGCTGTCGACTGTTGTCGGCTGGACATAAATATCGCAATCTCCAAAAATAACGTCATAGAATTTCTTTGGGTCTGGTATGTTATCAAGATATTCTATATTTGGAAGGTTTAATTTTCTACTTGGAGGGACTTTGCCCTTGTATTTTAACTTAAGTTTTCCGGGATATTTTTGGTCCAGAATTCTGAATGCCTCAAGAAGATGGTGACCCCCTTTTTCATAAAAAGTTCTTCCAATAAAAGAGAGTCTTACTTTGTCTGATTTCTTTCTCTTAAGTTTTGTGGCATGGTAAGCAAGATAAACAGTTTCTATCTTGTGCCTGAATTTTGAACAATCAATGTTCTCCAGAAGGCTTTTTTCTGCTGAAATGCTTTGAGGCATTATCTTCTTGCAAGAATCAGACGACAAGAGCTTTATTATTATTTTTTGCATCAGCGGTTTTCTAAGATCATTCCAGTTTAAGCCAGAGAATGCAGCGCCTGATTCAACATCAACTATCCATGGGTTTCTATTTAAAGGAAGAATCCCCCTG